>NZ_JBSGXU010000037.1:0-54603 GCF_053610205.1 Streptomyces sp. NPDC054932
TGTGGGGCCGGCCCCACAGGTAGAGAGGTTGGGACTGACGGGAAACCCCCATACACATCCCTGATTCCGCCCCACCGAAACCCCGCCCACCCCGCCCCGGAGCCCCCTCCCCCGCCCCCGTCACTCCTCCGCCGGGCACGAGCGCGTACCCGACGGCAGCTGCCCGTCGAGGAGGAAGTCGGCGACGTAGTTCCTTACGCAGGACGAGGACTGGTAGCCGGTGTGGCCGTCGCCCTTGTGGTCCACGATGACCGCCGAGTCCAGCCGTTCGGCCGTCTCCTCCGTCCACTCGTAGGGGGTCGCCGGGTCGCCGCGGGTGCCGACCAGCAGCATCGGCGGGGCCCCCGGATGGTCGATCTTGCGGATGAAGTCGGTACCGTCGGGCCGGCCGTAGCAGGAGAGCACGGTCCCCAGCTGGACCGGTCCGAAGATCGGCGAGGCCTTGAGGAACTCGTCCTCCAGCGCGAGGATCTGCTTCTCGATCTCGGCCGGGCCGGCCTTGTCCAGCGGCCGGTCCGGGTCGTCGGCGCAGTTCACGGCCTCCAGCGCGGCTGCCAGGTTGTCGGCGGGCACCGGGTCGAAACGCTCCGTCGCGGTCGCGTCCTGCGTCGCCTCCGGCGTGCCCGTCGGGGGCGGCAGCTCCGGCTCGGTGCCGAGGAAGATCAGTCCGGCCGGGTCGCCGTCCCGTTCGGCGGCTTCCAGCGCCTCGGCGAGCGAGGGCCACAGCTGCGGTGAGTACAGGGCCGAGCTGATCGACTGGACGGCGTCCAGCCCGGTCAGCTGGGTCCCGTCCTCGCCGACCAGCGGCTTCTCGTCGAGCCGCGTCACCAGGGCGTTCACTTTCTCCCTGGCGGTACGGGTGTTGGTCCCGTAGACGCAGTCGCTCTGGTGGGCGCACCAGGTGAGGAAGTTGTCCAGGGCCCGCTGCTGGGCGCGCGCCGTGACGAGCGCCTGCTCGGTCAGCGGTTCGGTCAGGGTGTCGACGCCGTCGAGGACCATGCGGCCGGTGGTGTGCGGGAACTGTGCGGCGTACACCGCGCCGAGCCGGGCTCCGTAGGAGAAGCCGAGGAAGTTGAGCTTCTCGTCACCGAGGACCCGGCGGATCACGTCCATGTCGCGGGAGACGTCGACGGTGCCCATGTGCTGGAGGACCGGGCCGGAGGCGCGCTCGCAGATCTTGACCGCGGCGCGCAGGGCGGCCAGCTGCGAGGCCCAGTCCTCGCCCACGCCCTCGGCGGGATCCGTGCCGTCCTCGCAGGTGACGGGGTCGCTGTGGGCGACGCCGCGCGGGTCGAAGGCTATGAGGTCGTACCGCTCGTTGAGGTCGGCGAGCTCGGTGTCGAAGGCCAGGCTCTCGATGCCGGGGCCACCGGGGCCGCCGTAGTTCAGCAGGAGCGAGCCGAGGCGCCTCTTCGGGTCGGTGGCCGGGATCCTGCCCATGGCCACCTCGACGGTGCCCTTGCCCGGGGCCGCGTAGTCGAGCGGTACTTGGATGACCGTGCACCGCATCTCGGCGGGGACGGGCGGGTCGGGGCAGGCGCCCCAGCTCAGCTGTTGTGCGTGGAAGCGTGCCAGGGGGTCGGCTGGTTCGCCGCTTCCGGTGGGCGTGGGGGTCGGGGCGGCCCCGAGTGAGGCCAGGACCAGAGCGCAGGCGGCGAGGACGCCGCGGACGGGGGAACGGTGCACTGCACCCTCCTCGGGCGGCCCCCCGAACCCATCATCCTCACGATAGACCGGCTCCGCGGACCCCGCCCGCCCACTCCTCGGACCCCGCCGCGGCCCGCTGGTCAGGCCTCCCGCGGCCCCCGGTACAGCTCCTGGATCCGGTCCGCGTAGTCACGGGCGATCGCGCTCCGCCTGAGCTTCAGCGACGGGGTCAGGTGGCCGCGCGCCTCGGTGAAATCGCCGGGGAGGACGGCGAAGCGGCGGATCGACTCGGCCCGCGAGACCAGCCGGTTCGCCTCGTCCACCGCCCGCTGGAGGTCGGCCCGCAGTTCCTCGTCGCGCACCAGCTCGCGCATCGGCACGTTCTGCTTCTTGTGCATCTGGCGCCAGTGCTGGAGCCCGTCGGGTTCCAGGGTGATCAGGGCGGTGATGTAGGGCCGGTTGTCGCCGACGACCATGCACTGATTGACCAGCGGGTGGGCCCGCAGCCAGTCCTCCAGCGGGGCCGGGGCCACGTTCTTGCCGCCGGAGGTGATGATCAGGTCCTTCTTGCGGCCGGTGATGGTGAGGTACCCGTCGGCGTCGAGCTCGCCGATGTCGCCGGTGGCCAGCCAGCTGCCGTACGGGGCCGCGTGCGCGGCGTTCCAGTACCCGGCGAAGACGTGGCCGCCGCCGAGGAGCACCTCCCCGTCATCGGCGATCCGTACGGCCGTGCCCGGGAGCGGCCAGCCGACGGTGCCGAGGCGGGGCCGCTGCGGCGGGGTCACGGTGCTGGCTCCGGTGGTCTCCGTCAGCCCGTAGCCCTCGAAGACCTCGATGCCGGCGCCGGTGTAGAAGGCGGCGAGCCGTCGGCCCAGCGGTGATCCGCCGCTCAGGACGTAGCGGACGCGGCCGCCGAGGGCGGCCCGGATCCGGCGGTAGACGAGCGGGTCGTACAGGGACCGGGCGAGGCGCAGCCCGGGGCCGGGGGTCTTGCCCTCGGCGACCTCGCCGCAGCGTTGTGCGATGCGGGCGGCCCGGTCGAAGGAGGAGGCCCGGCCCATCTTCTCCGCGGTGGCCCGGGCGGTGTTGTAGACCTTCTCCAGCACGTACGGGATGGCCAGGAGGAAGGTGGGCCGGAAGCCGGCGAGGTCGGCGAGGAGGTCCTCGGTGCTGATGCTGGGCGCGTGCCCGAGTTTGACGCGGGCCCGCATGCAGCCGACGGCCACCATGCGTCCGAAGACGTGGCTGAGGGGCAGGAAGAGCAGGGTGGAGGCGGGGTCCTTGCTGACGGATCTGAAGACGGGGTGCAGCAGTTCGACCGAATTGTCCACCTGGGCATAGAAGTTGGCGTGGGTGATCACACAGCCCTTGGGCTGCCCGGTGGTACCGGAGGTGTAGATGAGGGTCGCGACCGAGTCCGGATTGCGGGCGGCCCGCCGGTTGTGCACGACCGCCTCGGGGATGCGTTCCCCGGCCTTGATCAGCCGGGCCACCGCGCCGGTGTCGAGTTCCCACAGGTGCGCCAGCCAGGGCAGGTTGCCCCGTTCGGCGCTGATGAGCCGGGCCTGCGCGGTGTCCTCGACGGCGCAGGCCACGGCCCCGGAGTCCTGGATGATCCAGCGCGCCTGGAGCGCGGAGGAGGTCGGGTAGATCGGTACGGTGACCAGCCCGGCGGCCCATCCGGCGAAGTCGAGCAGGGTCCACTCGTAGGTCGTACGGGCCATGATGGCGAGCCGGTCGCCCTCGCGCAGCCCTTCGGCGATCAGACCCTTGGCGACGGCGAGCACCTCGGCCGCGAACTCCGCGGCCGACACGTCGCGCCAGGTGCCGTCCCGGTCCTTGCGGGCGAGCACCGCCTCGCCGGGGGCCTCCCAGGCGTTGGTGAAGGGGAGGTCCCCGAGGGTTCCCCGGTCCGGCGGTCCCACCAGTGCGGGGACCCGCACCTCGCGGACCACTCCGTCGATCACGGTCTTGACGGGTTGTACCGGCTCTACGGGCCCGGCCGGCCTCAGGTCGGCTCCCACGGCGCACACTCCTTGGTTCGGCACGAGCAGTTACCGGCGGTAATTTACGTAGCGGTAACCCCTTGCGACCAGCCCTTGGAGCCGTTCTTCACGGACGCTCCACGCCACCACCCCACACCCCGGACGCGGCGGTGGCCCGCGCGTAGTCACCGAAGTCACGGGGTTCACGGCCGAGTACCCGCTGCACACCGTCGGCGAGCGTGGCGAAGCGGCCCTCGCGGATCCAGCCGTAGAGCATGTTCAGCAGGGCGGCGAAATCCTCCGGCAGATCGTGCCGCGCGGCGTGGGCGGCGAACGCGTCCGGCGGGACCGGACGGTAGGCGACCTCCCGGCCGGCGGCCCGGGCGATCTCGTCGACCACGGAGCCCAGGTCCATCAGCCGCGGACCGGACAGCTCGTACGCCTGCCCGCCGTGCCCCTCCTCGGTCAGGGCGGCCACGGCGACCTCGGCGATGTCCTCGGCGTCGATGAACGGCTCGACGCCGTCCCCGGTCGACATCACCACCTCGCCGCGCCGGACCTGCCCGCGGAAGAACGGGTCCTCGCTGAAGTTCTGGAAGAACCAGGAGGGCTTGAGGACGGTCCACCGCGCACCGGACTCCCGTACCGCGCGCTCGCACGGGAGCTTCTCCTCGCCCTCCTCCACCGCCCAGTCTCGAGCGGACAGCAGCACCAGCCGCTCCACGCCGGAAGCGGCTGCCAGCTTGCTGAAGGAGCGCATCGACTCGGCGGCGCCGGGGAGCTGCGAGTCGACCAGATAGGCCGCGCCGACACCCTCCAGCACCTGCTCCCAAGTGTTCTCGTCGGCCCAGTCGAAAGGGGCCGGACCCTTCCGGGAGGCTCCCCGGACCTCGTGTCCGCGCCGCCGCAGCCGTGCGGCCACGCGGCTTCCCGTCTTGCCGGTGCTGCCCAGGACCAGAATCGGTTTCGTCGCCATACGGCCAGTCAATCCGCGGCGGCCGGGGCCCGAAATGGCCGTCCCGCTCAGATGCATGTCCGAGCGTCTAGGCTGGGGTCGCATGGATGCGCTGGCGAGCCTGCTGTACGAAGTGCGGTCCGACGGCGCCCTGTTCAGCCGGAACATCCTGGCCCCGCCGTGGGCGGTCCGCATCGCCGACCGGGCCCCGATCGCCCTGGCCACCATGCTGCGCGGCACGGGCTGGATCGTCCCCGGCGGTGACGACGGGCCCGTCGCGCTCGGAGAAGGTGACGTGGCCATCGTGACGGGGGCTCGGCCGTTCACCCTCGCCGACACCGCCGACGGGGACGTGCGGACGCCGCCGCTGTGGGTGGTGCACGGGCCCGACCGCTGCACCACCGCCGACGGCGCGGAGATCAGCGAGGACGTCCTGCTGGGCCTTCGCACCTGCGGGAACAGCACGGACGGCCCGAACGTCCTGCTCACCGGCAGCTACCAGGTCGGCGGCCGGGTCTCCGAGCGGCTGCTCGGCGCACTGCCCCGGGTGCTCGTCGTGCGCCACGACGGCGGGCCCGGGCCCATCCTGGACCTCACCGCCCTGGAGATCGGCCGGGACGATCCCGGCCAGCAGGCCGTCCTGGACCGGCTCCTCGACCTGTTGCTGCTGTCCACGCTCCGGGAGTGGTTCTCCCGCCCGGAGGCCGATCCGCCCGGCTGGTACCGCGCGCTCGGCGACCCCGTCGCGGGCCGGGCACTGCGGCTGATCCACGACCGGCCCGAGCGGCCCTGGACCGTGGCGGCCCTCGCCGAGGAGGCCGGAGTGTCCCGGGCGACGTTCGCCCGCCGCTTCGGCGAGTTGGTCGGCAGGCCGCCGATGGCGTACCTGACCGACTGGCGCCTCGCCCTGGCGGCCGACCTGCTGGTGCGCACCGAGGACACCGTGGAGTCGATCGCCCGCCAGGTCGGCTACGGGAGCGCGTTCGGCCTGAGCGTGGCCTTCCACCGCGTGTACGGGACCCGCCCCGGACAGCACCGGGCCGCCGCCGCCGGGCGGGGGGCGGGCAGCCCGCGGGATGTCGGCCGCGACAGGTAGCGTGTACGCGACACGACACCAGCGGCAGGCACGCGCCGGTGCGTTCGGGCTGCCGCCCGCCCAAGGCGTCCGGGACCACGCCGGACAGTGAGCGGTCTCGTTGCCGCCCGCCGCCGGCTGTGCGCGGCCCCGGCCCGGCTGCTGATCGTGTCTCACCCTCTGAGCAAGGAGCTCCACGCGCATGTCCATACCACCGCAGCCGCCGTCGTCCCCCGGTCCGTACGGCCAGCCCGGGCAGCCGGGCCCGTACGGTCAGCCGGGTCAGCCCGGTCCGTACGTCGGCGGCCAGCCGGGCTGGTACCCGCCGCCGCAGTCGCAGAAGACCAACCCGCTGGCCATCGTCGCGTTCGTCATGTCGATCGTCTGCGCGCTGCCGCTGGTCCCGCTGGTCCTCGGCATCGTCGCCCTGTCCCAGATCAAGAGCCGCGGCGAGAAGGGCAAGGGCTTCGCCATCGCGGCGATCGTCATCCACGGCGCGACCATCGCCTTCTACTCGATCTTCCTGATCCTCGGGTTCTCCGGCGCGCTGGACGACGCCGCCCCGACGAAGCGCGACACCGGCGGCCAGGTCACCGACCCGGTCTCCGGTGACGTGAACGACATCCGCATGGGCGACTGCTTCAACACGAGCGACGACCTGTCCAAGTACCACGACGCGGACGGCAGCAAGGCCGCGATGTCGGTGCGCATCGTGCCCTGCGACCAGCCGCACAAGGGCGAGGCGTTCGCCGTCGTCCAGCTGGACGACGGCTCGTACCCGGGCACGGAGAAGATCGTCGCGATGGCCGAGGAGAAGTGCTCCGGCACGGCCCTCTCCAGCTACGTGGGCAAGGACGCGAAGCTCTCGGGGCTGGAGGGCTACTACTACTACCCGGAGTCCGCCACCTGGCTCCTCGGTGACCGCCAGATCAGCTGCTTCCTGGGCAACCCCAGCGGTCCCACCACCGGCTCGGCCCGCGCCACCGGCTCCTGACCCAGGGCGGCCGGCCCGCTCAGGCCACCCTGCCGAGGTCGGGCGGACAGTCACGGCAGCGGCCCGGGTGCGGGGCGCGGAAGGCGCGTTCGCAGCCGTCGCAGGTCTGGAACGGGTCCGGGAGTCCGCGCCTCCGGGCCGCCGGGGCCGGGGGCGCGTACGGCGGGAGCAGCGCGGCGAGGCGGTACGCGAGCACGGACGCGGGGCGCCGCATCCGCTCGGGGAGGTCCGCGGACAGGGCCCGCGCGACCGCCTCGGGGTCGGCCCCGCGCTCCAGCCAGGCCGACACGTCGGGTGCGAGCCGCCGTACGTCGTGCTCGGACAGCAGGAGCCGCAGGTCGTGGCGTCGCAGTCCGGCGAGCAGAGCGACCGCTCCGGGGTGCAGGTGCTGCGACGCGGGTGCGGCAGCGGCGTCCGGGGCCGGCTCCGCGGCGGCTTCCCGGTCCGGCGGCGGAGGTTGCGGCGCGGGCGGAGGCTCCGGGGGCGGAGGCTGCGGGGGCTGTAGCGGGGGCGGGCCGGGTCGGCACCCGGCGGCTTGTTGTACGAGTACGTCCGGGTCACCACCCGCCCGGTCCCCAGCCGCTCGCGCCGCCGCTCCAGGTAGCCGTGCTGCTCCAGCTCGCGCAGGGCGGAGCCGATCCGGATCTCCCCCTCCGGGAACCGTGCGGTCAGGGCCTTGATGCCGACCGGGGCCCCGTCGGGCAGCGACTGGATGTAGGCCGCGACACCGATCGCCGTCGCCGACAACGCGCCGTGCTGGAGGAGGTGGTTGCCCACCACGGTGTAGTGACTGGTGTGCCGCGTGTTGACGTGGATGACACCGGATCGGGGGGTCCTGGAGGGATCGGCCGACGAGGCGCGCGGGGGCGCGCTAGGGTTCTGAGAAGCCATGGGGAAGCGGGTTACTTCCTGTTGTGGTCAGGCCCTCGACCGGGATTCGCCGTCCCGTCGGGGGCCGTCTCATGTCTGCGATGGTCGGGGCGAGCATATGCCCGCCAACCAGTAGGAAATCCAGTCCGGTTGGCACCACACCCGACCGAGCGAACCGGGCCGGTCGGGTTGGGTTTGGTTGGTTCTTTCACCCGGTTCTTTGGTCTTTCAGGCGTCGAGGCAGGCCGGATCGCGGCGTCCCGCGACGCGGTACCGAGGGAGATCCGCGAGCCCCGTGTCACGGGTCCCCGCGATCCGGTGAGCTCGCTGCGCGGTCAGGCGCGGGTGCAGATGTGCACCGGCTCGCTGCCGCTGCGTTCGGTGTGGACGACCGCAGCACGCCGCCCTCGCAACTCGCCTTCAGCCGCCGGTGGTCGCCGGCGCCCGGAACCGTACGTTCGCCCTCCGCGTCTCCGTTCCATATCGGCGCCGCGAGGTTTCATGTGCGGAAATCCCCGCATTAGCATGGACATGACCGAAAGATCCAGCCGTGTCCGGAAGTCGACTCTCCAGGGGATACATGTCGTTCGACGCGGAGTGGGCGCAGCACAAGGCCGCCGCCCTCGCACAGCAGTCACCCGTCATGAGACTCAACCGGGCACCCGCCGACGGCGGCGCGCCGGGGAGCCCGGCCGGGAGCCTGGTCGCCGGGGTCCCCTCCATCAACGGCAACGCCCACCTCCTGATCGAGATCGCCGCGCTCCTGCACGAGGGCCGGCCCGACGGCGACACCAGCACCATGGCCCGCGCACCCCGGGCCCACGACGACGTGGCGAAGGAGGCCCTGCGCTTCGCCCGGTTCGCCGACGACCAGTTCAAGGACACCGTCGCCCTCTTCGCCGGACTGGCCACCCGGCTGAAGACCGCCGGCACCGCCTTCGCCCGGGTGGACGACGACACCGCGGCCTCGTTCCTGCGCACGGTCGTCGAGGCGGGCGTGTACGTGAAGCCGGAGGACAAGGACCGTTGAGCAGCGGCCTGAGCCACCACGCGGACGTACGGTTCCTGGCGGAGTGCAATCCCGCGCTGGTCGAACGCAATGCCGCCGAGTTCCGCCGGCTGCGCGAACTCCTCGTCCAGGTCGAGGAACCCGCCCTGCGGGCGGAGAAGCACACCGAATGGGACAGCGAGGGAAGCGCGACCTACAAGGCACGTCTCGCCGACGCCCGCGCACTCGTGACGCACATGGCCGAGGGCTTCGACAAGGCCGCGAGCGCCCTGCACGCCTACGCCCAGGCGCTCACCACGGCCAAGTCCCACTACGGCAACGGAACCCGCTCGGAGCGGGCACTCGCCGCGCTCATCGCCACCAAGGGCGTCGCGATCACCAAGACCGCGCAGGAAGCGGAACCCATGCGCCAGTGGGAGGACATGCGTGCCACGACCGGCGTCCTCGACTTCCTGGCCGAGGCCACCATGGACGTGGACGACATCCGCGACGAGGCGAACCGCCTCCACGACGACGCGGGCGGCAGCTTCCACCTGGCGCGGACGGTGGAACAGGAGGCCCGTGACAGCTGCGTCCACGCCCTGAAGCAGGCGTACGAGCTGATGCCCGAGCTCCGGATCCGGGGCGGCGTCGAGCGCCCCGACCTGTACGCCGCCATGGCGGAGCTGCGCCGCGAGGGCGAGGAGGCGCGCACCAGCCCGCTGACGCACCTGCCGGGCGGCGGCCCGAAGCGGGAGATGCACGGGACGGTCGGCGAGACGTACATGTCGCCGGAGCTGAAGGACATCCGGATGCGCATCTCCGGCCTGCCGCAGGGCGAGGACCGGTACTGGGACCCGCCGGAGGGCGACCGGGAGAAGGCCGAGTGGATATCCCGCAACAAGGAGATCCTCCGCGCCGCCGCCCAGCACGCGGGACTGCCGGAGGAACTGGTCGCGGGCATCGCCTGGAACGAGATCGCCGGACAGCCCGGGTACGCCGACGACATCACCGACCACCTGCGGCACACGGCCGACTTCCCCCTCAGCCCCGTCACGCCCGAGAACCTGCCCAGCCGGCTCGGCGGAGTGCCCGACCAGACCTCCTTCGGGCCGATCGCCATCCAGCTCCGGCGCGGTGCCGAAGTGCTCGGCTACGACCCGGAACACCTCACCGAGGAACAGCGTGCTCTCATTGAGGAGTCCCTCCAGGACCACCGCCAGAACGCCTTCATCGCCGCAGGCTTCCTGGCACAGATCAAGGCGGAGACGGCGTACGCGGACGTGCCGGCCGACCAGTTGACCGACGCCCAGATGCGCGAGATCGCCGCCCGCTACAACGGTGGCCCGTACTGGCAGTCGCAGAAGGCCCAGAACTACGGTGATGACTTCACCGACGGGCTCGGCCACGTGAAGGAAGCAATGCGATGACGCACCCCCAGCAGAGCATCGACCTGCCCGGGGAGCCGGGCCGCCTCAGATGGCTCCTCGGGATCCCGCTCGGTCTCCTCCACCTGCTCAACGCCTTCCTCGTCTACTCGGCGGTGCGTTTCGGGCCGGCGGCCGAGTGGGACGACCAGGGATACGCCGGGACGACGGCGATGGCCCTCTTCGCCATCCTCCTCAGCGTCACCGGGATCCTGATCACCTTCGTCCCGCCCGTCCGCCGGGCCCTGGGCCCGTGGTGGTTCGCCCCGCCGGTGGTCCTGGGGGTGATCGCGTGGGTGCGTATCGCGACGCTCGGATGAGGCTCCCCCGCGAGAACATCGACCTGCCCGAGGACCGCGGCTGCCTGCAGTGGGTGCTCGGGATCCCGCTCGTCCTCGTCTACGTCCCCGCGGTGTTCACCTGCTACGGCGCCCTGGCGATGCGGCCGGAGCCGGGCGACGACCTGCTGCGCGAGGACATCCGCTTCATGGCCGGCTGCTCCCTGGTGCTGTGCCTCATAGGACTGCTGATCACCATCACCCCGGTGTACCGGCGGACCATGGGCCGGTGGTGGTTCGCCGCCCCCTTCCTGCTGGCGACGCTCGCCTGGTTCCGCGCGCAGACGGTCTGACCCCGGGGCCGGACGGGCGAACGCCGCAGCCCCCGCCCGGGCGGGGGCTGGGGCTGCGGCGAGCGGAGTGCGCTGCGGTGCGATGCGATGCGATGCGCTGCGGGTCAGGCCGCGACCGCGACCTGCTCGGCGGCCGGGGCGGGCTCGTCCAGCGGGGAGGCCGAGGCGTTGGCGTATGCCTCCTTGTCCAGGATCCCCTCGCGGGCCGAGACGATGACCGGGACCAGGGCCTGGCCGGCCACGTTGGTGGCGGTGCGGATCATGTCCAGGATCGGGTCGATCGCCAGCAGCAGGCCGACGCCCGCCAGCGGCAGGCCCAGCGTGGAGAGGGTCAGCGTCAGCATGACGGTGGCACCCGTCAGGCCGGCCGTGGCGGCCGAGCCGATGACCGAGACGAAGACGATGAGCAGGTACTCCTTGATGCCCAGCTGCACGTCGAAGATCTGCGCGATGAAGATCGCGGCGAGCGCCGGGTAGATCGCGGCGCAGCCGTCCATCTTGGTGGTGGCGCCGAACGGGACGGCGAAGGAGGCGTACTCCTTCGGGACGCCGAGGCGTTCGGTGACCTTCTGGGTGACGGGCATGGTGCCGACCGAGGAGCGGGAGACGAAGGCCAGCTGGATGGCGGGCCAGGCGCCCTTGAAGAACTGGAGCGGGCTGACCTTGGCGACCGTGGCGAGCAGTAGCGGGTAGACGCCGAACATCACGATGGCGCAGCCGATGTAGACGTCGGCGGTGAAGGTGGCGTACTTGCCGATCAGGTCCCAGCCGTAGGTGGCGATCGCCGTGCCGATGAGGCCGATGGTGCCGATCGGGGCGAGCCGGATGACCCACCACAGGGCCTTCTGGAGGAGCTCCAGGGCGGACTCGGCGAGGTCGAGGACGGGCTTGGCCTTGGCTCCGAGCTGGAGGGCGGCGATACCGGCGACGACGGCCAGGAAGACGATCTGAAGGACCTTCAGCTCGGTGAAGGGCGTCACGATGTCCGTCGGGACGATGCCGGTCAGGAAGTCGATCCAGGAGCCGGTCCGCTTGGGGTCCTTGCCGTCGGCCGCGGTGAGGCCGGTGCCCGAACCGGGGTCGGTCAGCAGGCCGATGGCGATGCCGATGCCGACCGCGATCAGCGAGGTGATCATGAACCAGAGGAGGGTGCGCGTCGCGAGGCGTGCCGCGTTGTTCACCTTCCGCAGGTTGGTGATCGACACCAGGATCGCGAAGAAGACGAGCGGGGCGATGGCCAGCTTCAGCAGCTGGATGAAGATGTCGCCGGTCTTCTCCAGGGTGGTGCCGAGCCAGCTCACGTCCTGGCTGCGCGCTATCCAGCCGAAGAGGACACCGAGGGCCAGACCGGCGACGATCTGGGCCCAGAAGGGGAACTTGAACGAGGCCTTGGCAGGGGCCTGGGGGGTCGCGGACACGGACACTCTCCGGAGGTGGCGCACGAAGACAGGGGGGAAGTACTGCAGTGGTGAAGCGGTGCGGCAGCAGCCAGAAGGGCCGGCCGCGACGGTTGCTGTATCGATTCAGCTCAACAGCAACAGGCCGCGGACGCACGGCGGCAGAGGTCGACGTGCAGGCGCATCACGAGCGGCACGCTCGTGATCATGGGGTGCGCAACTGTGGTCAACATGTTGAACACGCTAACACTTCCCCTTTGGGAATCTCAAAGGGGTGCTTTGAGACAACGGCGCACGAGGCCCCCTTGCGCGAAGCCGGAAAACACGAACGCCCCAGCGTTACGGGCGGTATACCCGGTGCTGGGGCGGTTCGATGTGTGATGAACCCAACTGCGGCGTTACGAGCTCACGCGCGCGGCGTCGTCGACCTGGTCCTCCTGGCTGCGGTTCGCGGCGAGCTTCTGCTTCGCACCCGCGACGCGGCCGGAGATCTGCGTGGACATCTCGTCGCGCTGCTTGCGCAGGAGGACGAAGGAGAGCGGGGCGGAGAGCACGAGGGCGAGCAGGACGACCCAGGCGGCGTTGGCGTCCCCGAGCCCGGCGGGCACCCAGCCGAGCCGGACGAGACCCGCGACGAGGACGAGGCATCCGACGAAGATGCCCAGGCGCATCGCGGTGTAGCGGATCGTTGCGCTCGGCTTGAGGGACACGGTGACCCCTTCTCTCTCGTCGTGGTCGTTCGGCGGCTGGTGCCCGTCCAGTGAAGCACGCCGGGACCGGGCCGCCGCCCTCCGGGGTACGGCGGCGGGTGCGACGGGCGGCGCGACCACGGGGGCGACCGCCGGTGCGACCGCCGGTCAGTGCAGCGGCAGCAGCATGATGACGTCGTCGCGGTCGTCCCCCGGGGCCACCCGGATGGCGCCGGGGACGCGGCCGACCTCCTTGTAGCCGCAGGAGGCGTAGAAGTGCTCCAGGCCGAGACCGCCGCGGCAGGTGAGGCGGATGGCGTCGATGTTCCCGATGGTGCGGGCCGCGGCCTCCGTGGCGGCCATCAGCTCGCGCCCGCGGCCCTTGCCCTGGTGGCGCGGATGGACCATCACCGTGTAGGCCCACAGCCAGTGGAGCTGCAGCCGGTGCGTGTTGTGGGTGAGGAACGCGGTCGCGGCGACGGCCCCGTGCTCGTCGTGCCCGACGAGGAGCCGGCAGCTCCCGTCGGCGATGGCGGTGAGGTGGCTGTCGAGCGAGGCGCGGATGTCGCCGGAGGTGACCGGAGGCACGAAGCCCACGGCGCCGCCCGCGTTGCTGACGTCGACCCACAGCGCCAGGATCCCCTCGCACAGGGAGGGGTCGACGACCGGGTCCAGGGTGAACGTAAGAGCCATTCTGCAAGTTTACCCATTACTAACCCCTCCGTCCGGCCGGTCCGGACACAGCCGAACCCCGGCCCGGGGGCCGGGGTTCGGGGTTCGGCTCACTGCGAAGAGGGTCGGACGAGGGGTCAGACGCGCATCGCCTGCGGGCTCTCGCGCAGGCTCGCGTCCGGACCGGGGTACTCACGGATGATCTCGTACCGCGTGTTGCGCTCGACCGGGCGGAAGCCCGCCTCCCGGATCAGCTCCAGCAGATCGTCACGGCCCAGCTTGTTCGGGGTGCCGTAGTTGTCCGCGTCGTGCGTGATCTTGTACTCGACGACCGAGCCGTCCATGTCGTCCGCGCCGTGCTGCAGCGCGAGCTGGGCGGTCTGCACACCGTGCATCACCCAGAAGACCTTGACGTGCGGCACGTTGTCGAAGAGCAGTCGCGAGACGGCGAAGGTCTTCAGCGCCTCGGCGCCGGTCGCCATCGTCGTACGCGCCTGGAGCTTGTTGCGTACCTTGCCGTCCTTCATGTCCACGAAGTCGTGCTGGTACCGCAGCGGGATGAAGACCTGGAAACCGCCGGTCTCGTCCTGCAGCTCACGCAGACGCAGCACGTGGTCCACGCGGTGGCGCGGCTCCTCGATGTGCCCGTACAGCATGGTGGCCGGGGTCTTGAGACCCTTCTCGTGCGCGAGCCGGTGGATGCGCGACCAGTCTTCCCAGTGGGTCCGGTGGTCGACGATGTGCTGCCGGACCTCCCAGTCGAAGATCTCCGCGCCGCCGCCGGTGAGCGACTCCAGGCCGGCCTCGATCAGCTCGTCCAGGATCTCGGACGCCGAGAGACCGGAGATCGTCTCGAAGTGGTGGATCTCGGTCGCCGTGAACGCCTTCAGCGAGACGTTCGGCAGCGCCTTCTTCAGCTCGGAGAGCGAGCGCGGGTAGTAGCGCCACGGCAGATTCGGGTGCAGGCCGTTGACGATGTGCAGCTCGGTGAGGTTGTCGTTCTCCATGGCCTTGGCCAGGCGCACGGCCTCCTCGATGCGCATCGTGTACGCGTCCTTCTCGCCCGGCTTGCGCTGGAACGAGCAGTACGCGCACGAGGCGGTGCACACGTTCGTCATGTTGAGGTGCCGGTTGACGTTGAAGTGGACGACGTCACCGTTCTTGCGCGTGCGCACCTCGTGGGCGAGGCCACCGAGCCAGGCCAGGTCGTCCGACTCGTAGAGGGCGATGCCGTCCTCACGGGTCAGCCGCTCGCCGGAGCGGACCTTCTCCTCCAGCTCACGCTTGAGCCCAGCGTCCATGTACCGGTCGCCTCCTCTAGATGCCTCTGCCTGTCCTGCAAACCCTGCCCAACCGTACTCTCAGGCTTCCTCGGGCAGTTCCCCGACCCGGTTCTCCCACTTGGTGGAGAGCACGATGGTGGTACGGGTGCGCGAGACGCCCTTGGTGCCGGAGAGCTTGCGGATGATCTTCTCCAGGCCGTCCACGTCGTTCGCGCGGACCTTCAGCATGAAGGAGTCGTCGCCCGCGATGAACCAGCAGTCCTCGATCTCCGCCAGGTCGCGCAGTCGCCGGGCCACGTCCTCGTGGTCCGCGGCGTCGGAGAGCGAGATGCCGATCAGCGCCGTGACGCCGAGGCCGAGCGAGGCCGAGTCCACCGTCGCGCGGTAGCCGGTGATGACACCGGCCGTCTCCAGACGGTTGATGCGGTCGGTGACGCTGGGGCCGGAGAGGCCCACGAGACGGCCCAGCTCCGCGTACGAGGCACGGCCGTTTTCCCGGAGTGCCTGGATGAGCTGCCTGTCCACCGTGTCCATTTACGTGGAGCCTTCCATTATTCGGCGATCCTGCAAGTCTAGGTATAGAATCTAAGGCACACAGGGTCAACACCCTGTGAAATCTTTCGACAACTCAATCACGATCTTCAGGAGTGGTTCCCCGTGTTCACGATCGAGATGGCCTACGCGCACATGCGACAGCTCCAGGAGCTGGCCAACCGATCCCGTGCCCACCAGCCCGCAGCCGCCCACCGCGTGGACAAGGCCCGCAAGCCGCTGAGCGGCTCCAAGAAGGCCTAGTCACCGCCACCTGCCTCCCGGGAAGTGCGGGAGCCTCCCAGCTCCCCCTCCCAACGGCGGTACAGCCGGTGCGGCACCCCTGCCGCGTCCAGCACCCGCCCCGCGACGAAGTCCACCAGATCCTGGATGTGCGTCGCACCCGCATAGAACGCCGGAGAGGCGGGCAGCACGATCGCGCCCGCCTCGTCCAGCGCCACCAGGTGCTTCAGCGTCTGCCCGTTCAGCGGGGTCTCCCGCACCGCGACCACCAGTCGGCGCCGCTCCTTGAGCGTCACGCTCGCCACGCGCTGGAGCAGGTCCTTCGACAGTCCGAGCGCCACCCCCGCCACACAGGCCGTGGAGGCGGGGACGATCAGCATCCCCTTGACCGGGTACGAGCCCGAACTCGGTCCGGCCGCCAGGTCCCCCGCGCCCCAGTACCGGACGTCGTCCAGTTCCGGCCGCGCGAAGGTCCCGGGCTTCCCGTCGGCGCCCCGGGCCAGCCACTCCGCGAGGTCGTCGCGCCAGTGCGCGTCGCGGAAGGCGATCCCGGTCTCGTCCAGCAGGGTGAGGCGGGAGGCGCGGCTCACCACCAGGTCGACACTCTCCCCCGCGGCGAGCAGCCCGCGGAGCACCGCCGCCGCGTACGGCGTCCCGGACGCCCCGGAAACCCCGACCACCCACGGGGTGCGCTTGCGCTCAGTCATACCTCCGAGACTATCCGGCCACCGCCGGTGGGCACTCAGTAAGGTGTCCGCACGTTCCCGTGACGGGACACGGTGAGGGGACGAGGATGAGCACGACGGTGGAAGAGGGCTGGACACAGCTCGACCGGGCCAAGGCCGCCGGGAAGCTGATGGCCGGCTGGGTGGCCCTGCTGTGGCTGATCGAGCTGCTGGACCTGGCCACCGGCCATGCGCTGGACGGGTACGGGATCATCGCCCGCGAGCCGGACGGGCTGACCGGGATACCCCTCGCGCCCTTCCTGCACTTCGGCTTCGACCACGTGGCGGCCAACACCGTCCCGCTGCTGGCCCTCGGCTTCGTCGCGGCCCTCGGCGGCATCCGCCGCTTCCTGCTCGTGTGCGCCGCCGTCGTCGTGGTGGACGGGCTCGGCGTCTGGCTGGTCTCCCCGTCGAACAGCATCACGGCGGGCGCCTCGGGCCTGGTCTTCGGCCTCTTCGGCTACCTGCTGGTCCGCGGCTTCGTGGAACGGCGGCCGCTGGGCGTGGCGGTGGGCGTCGTCATCGCCGCCCTCTGGGGCAGCTCCATATTCCTCGGCATCCTGCCGAACGACTCGGGCGTCAGCTGGCAGGGCCACCTCTTCGGCCTCGTCGCGGGCGCGGCCATGGCCTTCGCCCTCCCGCGCCGCGAGCCCACGCTCAGCTGACGACGGAGGGGTCGACCGGAAGGCCCGCCGTATCCACGGAGACCTTGCCGATTCCGGTCTCCACGACCACTGTCTCCCCGTACGGGATGACGTCGCGGCCCCGGTAGCCGTCCGGCCCCGGGTTCCACAGGGTCGTGCACTGCGCCTTGTACGGGTCGAAGATCAGGTAATGCGGGATGCCCCGCCGGGCGTAGGCCCGGTCCTTGACCTCGTAGTCGTTGCGGACGCTGCTCGGGGAGACGACCTCGACGGCCAGCTCGATGAGGTCGGGCGGATAAGCGCTGAGGTTCTTGTCTGCCTCCGCTCCGGGAATCACGGCAAGGTCCGGGCAGAACTCGTTGTCCCCGTCGAACGGAACCGCGACGTCGCTGATGAAGCCCCACTCCGCCGACATCTGGGCTTCCAGCGCGTTCCACAGCAGCCGGATGGTCCTGGCGTGATGCGGCTTCAGCGGACTCATCACGATGGCGCCCTCGACAATCTCGATCCGGTGCCCGGGGAACATGTCCCCGAACCGGCTGAGCTGTGAGTGCAGGCGGTCGCTCTCCGAGACGGTCACGTCGGCCTCCCTGTCCATGCACTCGATGGTAGGCCGCACGCTACTCAGAAGGTCAGACCCCGCACGGCAAGATCGGCCAGGGCGCACACGAACAGGGCAATTCCGATGAAGCCGTTGACCGTGAAGAAGGCCCGGTTCAGGCGGGACAGGTCGTGCGGCTTCACGATCGTGTGCTCGTAGAGGAAGGCGGCGACGACGACCGCCAGGCCGGCCCAGAACAGCGCGCCCGCGTCCGTGGCGAGCGCGTACCAGGCCAGCAGGGCCGTGGTCACGACGTGCGCGCCGCGCGCGCCCCAGAGGGCGGCGGGGACACCGAAGCGGGCCGGGACGGACTTGACGCCCTCCGCGCGGTCGGCGGCCACGTCCTGGCAGGCGAAGATCAGGTCGAAGCCGCCGATCCACACGCCCACCGCGAGGCCCAGGATCACCGCGTCCCAGGACCACTCGCCGGTGATGGCCAGCCAGGCCCCGACCGGGCCCATCGCCTGGGCCAGCCCCAGGATGGCGTGCGGGAAGTTCGTGAACCGCTTGCCGTACGGGTAGACCACCATCGGGATCACGGCGACCGGCGCGAGCGCCAGGCAGAGCGGGTTCAGCAGGGCCGCCGAGCCGAGGAAGACGAGGAGCGCGATCCCGGCGCCGGTCCACGCCGCACGGACGGACACCGCGCCGGTGACCAGCTCGCGGCCGGCCGTGCGCGGGTTACGGGCGTCGATCTCGCGGTCGATGATCCGGTTGGCCGCCATCGCGAAGGTCCGCAGCCCCACCATGCAGACGGTGACGAGGAGCAGCTCGCCCCAGTGCATCCGCCGGTCGAGCTGGAACATGGCGGTGAGCGCCGCGATGTAGGCGAAGGGCAGCGCGAAGACCGAGTGCTCGATCAGCACGAGCCTCAGGAACGCCTTGACCTTGCCGTTCGGCTGCGGCGCCGGGTCCCGCCCGATCACCTCGTCGGCGGTCGTCATCATGCGAGGGCTCTCCGGAATTCTTCGAGGTCGGCCAGCAGTTCCGCCGCCGGGAGCGCACCGAGCTCCAGGGTCCGGGGTGCGGCGGCGCCGTCCTCCTCGTCCTCGGGCGGGGTGACCCGGGCGGTGACCACCCAGTCGCCGCCCGCAGGGCGGGCTTCGAGGCGCAGGAAGTTACCGGCGTCGACGGTGAACGGCTCGGCCGCGGACAGGGCCTGCTGCAGCTGCTCCGCGAAGGCGTCCGCCTCCACGTCCCGCGCGCCGGGCAGTTCGAAGCCGTCGCCCTCGCCGTCCACGTCGTACATCAGCGCCCAGACGTCACCGGTCCCCGCGAACTCCTCGGGGCTCACGCCCGCGTCGCGGGCGGCGATGACCACGCCGGGCTGGGTCGGGTCGATCTCCGGGCGCACCAGGGCCACGTAGGCCTCGGCGGTGCCGATCTGGAGTTCCGGGCCGTCGACGGCGATCGGGCTCACAGGCCGTACTCCTTCCAGCGGCGGTCCACCAGGGCGGCCGTGGCCGGGTCGGACTCGACCATGTCGGGCCAGCCGCCGTCGCGGGTGTAGCCCTCCTCGGGCAGCTTCTTCGTGGCGTCGATACCCGCCTTGCCGCCCCAGAACTGCTGGTACGAGGCATGGTCCAGGTGGTCCACCGGCCCCTCGACGACGGTGAGGTCGCGGGAGTAGTCGGTGTTGCCGAGGGCCCGCCAGGAGACCTCGTGCAGGTCGTGGACGTCGCAGTCCTTGTCGACCACGATGATCAGCTTGGTCAGCGACATCATGTGCGCGCCCCAGATGGCGTGCATGACCTTCTGGGCGTGCTTCGGGTACTTCTTGTCGATCGAGACGATCGCGCAGTTGTGGAAGCCGCCCGACTCCGGGAGGTGGTAGTCCACGATGTCCGGCACGATGATCTTCAGCAGGGGCAGGAAGAACCGCTCCGTCGCGCGGCCGAGCGGGCCGTCCTCGGTCGGCGGCCGGCCGACCACGATGGACTGGATGAGCGGACGCCTGCGCATCGTCACGCAGTCGATCTTCAGTGCCGGGAAGGGCTCCTGCGGCGTGTAGAAGCCGGTGTGGTCGCCGAACGGGCCCTCCGGCAGCATCTCGCCGGGCTCCAGCCAGCCCTCGATCACGACTTCCGCGTTGGCCGGGACCTGGAGCGGGACCGTCTTGCAGTCCACCATCTCGATCCGCTTGCCCGCGATGAAGCCGGCGAAGAGGTACTCGTCGATGTCGCCCGGCAGCGGCGCGGTGGACGCGTAGGTGACCGCGGGCGGGCAGCCGAAGGCGATCGCGACCGGCAGCCGCTCGCCCTTCGCCGCGGCGACGGCGTAGTGGTTGCGGCTGTCCTTGTGGATCTGCCAGTGCATGCCGATGGTGCGCTTGTCGTGGCGCTGGAGCCGGTAGAGGCCGAGGTTGCGGACGCCGGTCTCGGGGTGCTTGGTGTGGGTCAGGCCGAGGTTGAAGAAGTCGCCGCCGTCCTTGGGCCAGGTGAAGAGGGCCGGGAGCTGGTCGAGGTCCACGTCGTCGCCGGTGAGGACGACCTCCTGGACGGGGGCGGAGTCGCCCTTCACCTTCTTCGGCGGCACGTGGACCATCGAGCCGAGCTTGCCGAAGGCCTCGCGGACGCCGATGAAGCCCTGCGGGAGCTCCGGCTTCAGCAGGCCGCCGATCTTCTCGCTGATCTCGCCGTACGACTTGAGGCCGAGGGCCTTCAGGAGGCGGCGGTCGGTGCCGAAGACGTTCATGGCCAGCGGCATCGCCGAGCCCCTGACGTTCTCGAAGAGGAGCGCCGGGCCCCCCGCCTTGTTCACTCTGTCGACGATCTCCCCGACCTCCAGGTACGGGTCGACTTCGGCCTTGATGCGCTTGAGGTCGCCCTCTCGCTCCAGAGCCCGGAGCAGCGAGCGGAGATCGTCGTAAGCCATAGGGGTCAGTATCCGTCACCAACTACCCTGGAGGCGTCACCGGGGCCCGACGCGGGCCCCCCGTCACTGACTGGGAGTCGGTCCCACACCGTGCTGCGCCTTCTGCCGTTCCTGCTGATCCTCGCGCTGACCATCTACGCCTTCATCGACTGCCTGAACACCCCGGAGCAGGACGTGAAGCACCTGCCCAAGGTGGTCTGGGTGATCATCATCCTGCTCTTCTCCATCGTGGGGCCGGTGGTGTGGCTGTTCGCGGGCAAGCAGCGGGTGGCTCCGGGAGGCGGCCGGACGCGGCGGACGCAGTGGGTGGCGCCCGACGACAATCCGGAGTTCCTGAAGTCGCTGCGCGAGGAGCAGGAGAAGAAGGACAAGGACGACAAGGACTGAGCCGGACCGGGCCCCGGCCGGTCCTGCCCGGCCTGCGCGCCGAACGTACGTGTGCGCCTACCGGGCCCACGGCAGTACGCGGGTGTTCTCCTCCCCCGGGACCGACACCACTGCGTCGGCGCGCATCACGACGTGGGCCTCGAAGGTCTCGTGGGCGTGGATCCGGCGCAGCACGTCCGGGGGCAGGACCAGGGTCTGGCCGGCGGTGACCGTCTCGGTGCGGCCCCCGCAGGTGACCTCCAGGGAGCCGGCGCTCAGGGTCCACACCTGCTCGCGGCTGACGGAGTGTTCGGGGCCGGCGCTGCCGGCGGGCATCAGGACGTGCCAGCTGCTGAGCTCGGCGCTGCCGCGGCTGGGGGCGGCGAGGCCGGTCATGGTGGCGTTGGGGGTGGTGGTGACGTTCTCGGGCGAAGCGCTGATCACGTGCACGATGGTTCCTCGTTCTCTCTGCGCGAGTGAGTAAAGCTTCTTTACTTGATGGGAGTAAAGCAGCTTGACTCTGCCGTGTCACCATATTTGCGTGACGAGAGACGAGAACGAGGGTGTCGAGCTGCTGTTCCTGCTCGGCCTGGGCTTCCAGATGCTGCTGGGCGAGTTCACCCGGCGCGTCGCCGAGGCCGGATACCCGGACCTGCGCCCGGTGCACGGCATGGCCTTCCAGGCCCTCGGGAGCTCCGGCGCCACCGCCACCGAGCTCGCCGAGCGGCTCGGGGTGACCAAGCAGGCCGCCGGACAGATCGTCGACGACCTGGAGAAGCGCGGCTACGTCCGCCGCGAGCCGCATCCCGAGGGCGGCCGCCGCAAACTGGTGGTGCTCACCCCGGCGGCCCGGGACCACCTCGCCGTCGCGGGCCGGATCCTGCACGAGCTGGAGGCCGAACTCGGCCGCGAAACCGACCTGACCGCGCTGCGCCGGGGACTCGGGCAGGTCGTGCGCACCTTCCACGGGGAGGGCCCGCTGCCGCCGCTGCGCCCGGTCTGGTGAGGCGCGCGCGGGAGGGGTGGCCTAGGCGCGGGCGAGGGAGGCGTAGGCCTCGCGCAGGGCCGCCCGGCGGGTGTCCGTCCAGGCCGCCCAGTCGGCCGGCCGCCCGGCCAGCGCGGAGTCCAGCAGCTCGAAGTGCTCGTGCCAGGCCGCCAGGCCGTCGAGGCGCTCGGCCTCCGGGCCGCCGCGCTCGTTCACGAACCGGATCACCGTCGAATCCGTCCCGACCGGCTCCAGGTGGAAGCGGATCCGCCCGTCCCCGGAGAGCGTGTACTCGACGACCCGCTCCACGTCCCAGGCGGTCACCCGCCCGGTGGCCACGGCCCCGCCGATCGGCCGGCGCAGCGTGACCGCCCCGCCGAGCCTGCGCTCCAGGACGTCCGCCTCGGCCAGCCAGCCGCGCAGCCCGTCCGCCGTGGTCAGGGCGGGCCACAGGGTCTCGTAGGCGTGGGGCAGGTGCAGCTCGAAGCGGAGCAGCCAGTGGTTCTCGCCCCGCTGCTCGCTGGTGGCACGGCTCACGAGGGACATGCCACCAGCGTCCCACTCCGGACGGTCAGACGCCCGCGTACGAGTGCTTGCCGCTGAGCAGGATGTTCACGCCGTAGTAGTTCCAGATCCAGCAGGCGAAGGCGAAGAGCGCGAGGTACGCGGCCTTGCGGCCCTTCCAGCCGGCGGTGGCGCGGGCGTGCAGGTAGCAGGCGTACGCCACCCAGGTCACGAAGGACCAGACCTCCTTGGGGTCCCAGCCCCAGTAGCGGCCCCAGGCGTCGCCCGCCCAGATCGCGCCCGCGATGATCGTGAAGGTCCACAGCGGGAAGACGGCCGCGTTGATGCGGTACGAGAACTTGTCGAGCGAGGCCGCCGAGGGCAGCCGCTCCATGATCGAGGCGGTGAACCGCGAGGTCTTCGCACCGCGGACCAGCTTGCCCTCGTAGGTGTCGCGGAAGAGGTAGAGGACCGCGCCCGCGGCACCGATGTAGAAGACGGCGCCGCAGAAGATCGCCGTGGAGACGTGGATCCACAGCCAGTACGAGTGCAGGGCCGGGACCAGCTGGTCGCTGTCGGTGTAGAGCCAGGTGACCGCGATGCCGAGGTCCAGCAGGACGGTGGTGACCAGGATCAGGCCGAGCCAGCGGACGTTCTTCTTCAGGGCGAGCAGCAGCAGGTAGGCGCCGACGGCCACCGTGGAGAAGGTGATCGAGAACTCGTACATGTTGCCCCAGGGGGCCCGCTCCACCGACATGGCGCGGGCGACCACCCCGCCCGCCTCGACGAGGAAGGCGAGCGCGGTCAGCGAGACCGCGATGCGTCCGTACAGGTCGCCCTGGACGGTGCCGCCGGCGGCGCCGGGGCCGTCCGGTACGTCGCGGGTGCCCGCGGCGGAGCGGGTGGTGACCTTGGGCTTGTCGAGGACTGCGGTGGACCCGCCCTTGCCGCGGACCTGCACGGCGGGGGCGGACCGGTCCGCTCCGGCCTCCTTGGCGCCGGTCAGCGCGGCGGCCGTACGGGCCACCTTGCTGCGGCTGCCGAAGGTCCACTCGGCGATGTGCGCGAAGAAGGCGAGCATGTAGACCGCCATCGACGAATAGATCAGGTAGTTGCTGATCTCAGCCAGATTCTCGTTGGCTGCGGCTGCGAGCGGCGTCATCCGCGCTCTCCTTCAGGGGTTTCTTCAACACGTGGTTCGGCGATTGCCGCAGGCGCGGTCGGCGCCTGCTGGTGCAGCGTGGCGGCGAGCTCGGCCAGCTCCTGCGGGAGCCTGGTGGACTCGCTGCGGCCCAGGCCCGCCATCTCGACGACGGTCACGCCGTCCTTGCCGGTCACCGCGCGGACCCAGATCCGGCGGCGCTGGATGAACAGCGATCCGGCCAGGCCCGCGATGGCGGCGATCGCGCCCGCGAGGGCGAGGCCGCTGCCCGGCTGCTGGGTGACGGAGAAGGTGGCCCACCGCTCGATGCCCTCGAACTTCACGGTGCCCGCGCCGTTCGGCAGGGTCATCGTCTGGCCGAGCTCCAGCTTCTGCTTGAACTGCTGGCCCGACTCGTCCTTGAACGGCTCCATCTTGGAGGTGTTGAGCACGTACACGTTCTGCGGCAGGCCCGCGTCCACGCCGAGGCTGCCGTGCCAGGCGTTGAGCATGAGCCGCGGCATGAGCAGCGCCGGGAACTGCGAGAACATCGTGCCCTTGCCCTCGCCCGCGAAGGTCGGCACGAAGACGGCGTTGAAGCCGAGCTGCTCCTTCTTGCCGTCCTTGTCCTTGTAGCCGTCGGTGACCTTGATGGCTCCGCTGGAGGTGAGGTTGCCGTCCTGCGGGAGCACCGGCACGGCGTCCTTGAAGATCACCTTGCCGGTGGGGTCGGTCACCGAGACGATCGGCGCGTAGCCGTGGCCGAGCAGGTAGACCTTGGAGCCGTCGACCTCAAGGGGCTTGTTGACCTGGATCTCACGCTTCTGCGGGGTGCCGTGGGCGCCTTCCGAGAAGGTGACGTACGCCTTGAAGTCGCGCGGGGTGCCCCGCTGCGGGCCGGTCATCTCGTACGTCGCGTCGAACCGGTCCAGCGTGAAGCTGAACGGCGGCAGGTCGTCCGGGTCGAAGAGACCGCCGGACTTGAAGTCGTCGTACTGGGTGAGCGTGTTCGAGAAGCCGCTGCCGCGCAGGACCAGCTTGCCGCCCTCGGACTTGAAGTACTGGCCCCAGGCGAAGGCCACCAGCATCACGATCAGCGCGACGTGGAAGATCAGGTTCCCGGCCTCGCGGAGGTAGCCCTTCTCCGCCGCCACGTGGCCGGCGCCGGCCTCGGTGCGGAAGCGGCTGCCGCGCAGCACCGTCCGCGCGTACGAGAGGACCTCGTCCGGGGTCTTCTCGGTGCGCCAGGTGGTGTGGGCGGGCAGCCGGTCGAGGCGCCTGGGGGCGGCCGGCGGGCGGCCGCGGAGCTGGCCGACGAACTGCCAGGAGCGCGGCACGATGCAGCCGATGAGGGAGATGAAGAGCAGCAGGTAGATCGCGGAGAACCACACCGAGCTGTAGACGTCGAAGAGCTGGAGCTTCTCGGCGACGGTCACCCAGGACGGGTGGTCCCGCTTCCAGCCGGCGACCTTCAGCGCGTCGACGTTGTTCTGCGGGACGAGGGAGCCGGGGATGGCGCCCAGGGACAGCAGGAAGAGCAGGATCAGCGCCACCCGCATGGAGGTGAGCTGCCGCCAGAACCAGCGGGCCCAGCCGATCACGCCGATGCCGACGGCCGGCCCGGTGGGGCTGTCCTCCAGCGGGGCGGTGGAGAGCTGGGCACCGGCCGCGGCTTCGGTGGGGTCCGCCGCGGCGGACGCGGGCGATGCCTCGTCGGACGTCCCGGTGGATGTCTCGGTGGTCGCTTTGTCTGTCGTACTCATGTGCCTTTAGTCCTCAGATCCCCACCGTGAAGCCTTGGGTCCAGCTCTGCATGTCGCTGACGATGCTGTCCCACATTCCTGTGACGAGCAGCAGACCGGTCAGGATCAGCATGCCGCCACCGATGCGCATCACCCATGCATAGTGCTTCTTCACCCAGCCGAATGCGCCGAGCGCCTTGCGGAAGGCGATCGCGGCGAGGATGAAGGGCAGGCCGAGGCCCAGGCAGTAGACGACGGTCAGCAGCGCGCCCCGGCCGGCGCTCGCCTGGTCGATGGAGAGGGTGTTGACGGCGGCGAGGGTCGGGCCCATGCAGGGGGTCCAGCCGACGCCGAAGAGCACGCCGAGCAGGGGCGCGCCGACCAGGCCCGCCGTCGGCTTCCGGTGGAAGCGGAATTCCCGCATCGTCAGACCCGGGATCGCCCCCATGAAGAAGAGGCCGAGCACGATCACCAGCGCGCCCAGGACCCGGGAGATGATCTCCTTGTTCTCCTGGAGCTCGGCGCCGAAGTAGCCGAAGAGCGCGCCGGTGGAGACGAAGACTGCGGTGAAGCCCGCGATGAACAGGCTGGCCCCCGCCAGCATCCGCCCGCGGCGGGCCTCGGCGAGGTCGGCGCCGCTGACGCCGGTCACGTAGGAGAGGTAGCCGGGGACCAGCGGCAGTACACAGGGCGAGAAGAAGGAGACCAGGCCCGCGAGCAGCGAGATCGGCAGCGCCAGCAGCAGCGCCCCGTTCAGGACCGTCTCGTTCACACCGGTGACCTCTGCGGCGAGGACGTACTCGACCACGAGGTCACTGCTCCGCGAGGAGCGGGTCGATCATCGATCGCAGCTGCTCCTCGGTGACCGCGACCAGGGTGCGCGAGGCGATCCTGCCCTCCTTGTCGAGGACGACGGTGGAGGGGATGGCCGACGGGTTGAGCGTGCCCTTGGGGAAGCGGAGCATCAGCCGGCCGTCGGGGTCGTAGAGGCTCGGGTAGGTGATCCCGAAGCTCTCCTCGAAGGCGGTCGCGTTCTGCTTGCTGTTGTCGCGGGTGTTGATGCCCACGAAGGCGACGTCCTTGCCGGCCTCGGCGAGCTCCTTGGAGACCTTCGCGAACGCCGGGGCCTCGGCGCGGCACGGCGGGCACCAGGAGCCCCAGACGTTGAGGACCACGACCTTGCCCTTGAGGGTGGTGGTGTCGAGGGTCTTCCCGTCGACCGTCTCGCCGTCGAGCTTGGGGGCCTCGGTGCGCTCCGCCCGGTCGACGGTGGAGATGCCGGTCGCGCCCGTGACGTAGTTGCCGCCGGACCCGGTGGCGGGCTTGCCGCTGTCCGAACCCGAGCACGCCGACAGGGTGAGGGCACCCGCGAGGGTCACCACGGTCAGCAGGGTGGCGCGGCCGCTGGTCGAGCGGCGGCTACTACGGCGGATACGCGCGCGGCTAAGGCTCATGTGAAAAGTTTCGCATGAGCAATTCGCGGATCTTCCGCGCCCCCCGGAGGGATGTCAATGCCCTGGTCAGGCAGCGGTCATGTACGCGCTCCAGCCGCCGGCCGGTGCCCGGCCCGGGCCGAGACCCCGGAGCCTGGCGAGGACGGCGGGGTCCTGGACCTCCAGCCAGTCGGTGAACTGCCGGAAGGACACGAGCCGTACATCCCTTTTGTCCGCCATGCCCTTGAGTGCCTCCTCGACGGCATCCATATAGATGCCGCCGTTCCACTCCTCGAAGTGGTTGCCGATGAAGAGGGGCGCGCGGTTGGTCTCGTAGGCCCGCCGGAAGCCGCCGAGATAGGTGGCCGTGGCCTGGGTGCGCCAGCCCGGGTAGTTCGCGGGCACACCCCTGGTGGTGCTCTTCGACTGGTTGGCGAGGATGTTGTAGTCCATCGACAGGACTTCGAAGGAGTGCCCGGGGAAGGGGAGCGACTGCAGCGGCAGGTCCCAGATTCCGGACCTGCGCACCGGCCAGACCTGCAGGCCGCCGGGCGAGCTGGAGTCGTAGCGCCAGCCCAGCCGCTGGGCCGTCGGCAGCAGGCCGTCCCGGCCGAGGAGGCAGGGGGTGCGCCCGCCCTTGAGTTCCCTGCCGTAGTCGAACGGCAGGGGGTCGAGGTCGGTGAATCCGGTGTTGGTGCGCCAGTTGGTGACGAACGACACGGCCTGGTCGATCTCGCTCTGCCAGTCGTCCGGGGTCCACCTGCCGACCGAGCCGGAGCCGGCGCAGAAGTGGCCGTTGAAATGGGTGCCCACCTCGTGCCCGTCGAGCCACGCCTCGCGGACGCACCCGAGGGTGGCGCGGACGTTCTCGTCCTTGAGGTAGCCGATGTCCGAGGCCCCGACCGGGTTGTTCGGCGGCCGGTAGAGGTGCCGCTTGGACTCCGGCAGCAGATAGATGCCGGAGAGGAAGAAGGTCATGGCCGCGCCGTGATCCCTGGCGAGCTTGAGGAAGCGCGGGAAGAGCCCGTTGCCGATCTCCCCCGCCCCGTCCCAGCTGAAGACGACGAACTGCGGCGGGGTCTCGCCCGGCTGGAGCGGCACGGGCGCGGGCGGCTGGTTGGGCTGCGGGCCGGTGTCGGCGGTGGAGCCGTCACCGATGGGCCTGGACACCGGCTTCTTGCCGGGCTTCGGGTTGTTCGGGTTCCCGACGGGTCCGGGAGCGCCGGGGCCGGGCCTGTCCGATGAGCCGCAGCCCGCGATTCCCATCGCGGCGGCCGCACCGAGCCCCAGTCCCAGCAACCCCCTCCGGCTGACTCCCCTGATGTCGCGCATGTCACCGTCCCCACTGTCGATCACCCACACCGACCAGAGATCCATATAAACGGACAATCTGATCAGTCATGCGTGCTGACACGGTGATTCCCGCGCGTCCTCCATTTAGTTGGGCGAAACCGTAACGACCTGTAACAGTCCGTCGATCAGGCGCCGAACGCCTTGGACTTGCCCTTCACCGGCTTGGCCCCGGCCAGCAGATGGGCCGGCACCAGGTCCCGGGCCGGCTCGCTGTAGCCCACCGACACCAGCTTGTCGCCCTGGAAGGTGAAGGACGTCATCGAGGCGAGCGTGCACTGCCGGCGCCGCGGGTCGTGCCACAGCCGGCGCTTCTCGGCGAAGCTGCGCACGATCCAGATCGGCAGCTGGTGGCTGACCGCCACCGCCTCACGGCCGCGGGCCGCGTCGCGCGCCGCCTCCAGCGCGCTCATCATCCGGACCACCTGCTCGACGTACGGCTCGCCCCAGGAGGGCTTGAACGGGTTCGTCAGGTGCTTCCAGTTGCCGGGCTTGCGCAGCGCGCCGTCACCGACGCCGAAGGTCTTGCCCTCGAAGACGTTCTCCGCCTCCAGCAGCCGCGAGTCGGTCGCCAGGTCCAGGCCGTGGACCTTGGCGATCGGCTCCGCCGTCTCCTGGGCCCGCTCCAGCGGGGAGGACACCACGTAGGCGATGTCCCGGCCCTTGAGGTGCTCGGCGACCCGGTCCGCCATCTGCCGGCCCAGCTCGGAGAGGTGGTAGCCGTCGCGGCGCCCGTAGAGCACACCGTCGGGGTTGTGCACCTCACCGTGGCGCACCAGGTGCACGACGGTGATGTCGGGGGTGGCGGGCGTGGCGCTGCTGCTCATGCGGTGGCCTCCGCGGCGGCTCGGGCGGCGGCCGGCAGTGCCGCCGCGATGCGCTCGATCGCCTTCTCGTCGTGGGCGGTGGACACGAACCAGGACTCGAAGGCGGACGGCGGCAGGTAGACGCCCTGCGCCAGCATCGAGTGGAAGAACCCGTTGAAGCGGAAGCTCTCCTGCTTCTTCGCGTCGTCGTAGTTGCGCACCTCGTCCTCGGTGAAGAAGACGGAGAACATGTTGGACGCGGTCTGCAGCCGGTGCGCCACGCCCTCCTTGGCGAGCGCGCCGGTGACCAGGCCCTGGATCTCCTTCGAGACCGCGTCGACCTTCTCGTACGCGGCCGCGTCCAGCAGGCGCAGCTGCGCGAGACCGGCGGCGGTGGCGATGGGGTTACCGGAGAGGGTGCCGGCCTGGTAGACCGGCCCGGCGGGGGCGAGGTGGCCCATGACGTCGGCGCGGCCGCCGAAGGCCGCGGCGGGGAAGCCGCCGCCCATGACCTTGCCGAAGGTCATCAGGTCGGGCTTGACCCCGTCCACGCCGTACCAGCCGGCGCGGGAGGTCCGGAAGCCGGTCATGACCTCGTCGGAGATGTAGAGCGCGCCGTTCTCCCGGCACAGGTCCGCGAGCCCCTGGTTGAAGCCGTCGGCGGGGGTCACCACACCCATGTTGCCGGGGGCGGCCTCGGTGATCACACAGGCGATCTCGCCGGGGTGCGCGGCGAAGGCCGCCCGGACCGCTTCCAGGTCGTTGTAGGGGAGGACGATCGTGTCGCCGGCCTGCGCGCCCGTCACACCGGGGGTGTCCGGCAGCGCGAAGGTCGCCAGACCGGAACCGGCGGCGGCCAGCAGCGCGTCCACGTGACCGTGGTAGCAGCCGGCGAACTTCACGACCTTGGCGCGACCGGTGAAGCCGCGGGCCAGCCGGATCGCCGACATGGTCGCTTCGGTGCCGGAGGAGACCAGGCGGACCTGCTCCACGGGCTCGATGCGCGCGACGATCTCCTCGGCCAGCGCCACCTCGCCCTCGCCGGGCGTACCGAAGGACGTACCGCGGGCGACGGCCGCCTGGACGGCCTCGATCACCTCGGGGTGGGAATGGCCGAGGATCATCGGCCCCCACGAGCACACGAGGTCGACGTACTCGCGACCGTCGGCGTCGGTGAGGTACGGACCGGTCCCGGACACCATGAACCGGGGCGTACCGCCCACGGCGCGGAAGGCGCGCACGGGAGAGTTCACGCCGCCGGGGGTCACGAGGGAGGCGCGCTCGAAGAGCGTCTGCGAAACTGGGGCTTCATACGGGTACGGGTAGCTCACACCAGCCATGGTCTCAGAGGCCGCGACAGACTTGCGGACGGGCGTTTCACCGCGTCGCCGCGGGGGAGGTCACTGCCATGATGATCAGGCTGCGTGGCGGGGGCCGCGGGGCCGGGGCAAGCAATACCAGTCGGGTGGAGATATGCAACGCGGTGGTGGACCGGGCGAGGGAACGGACGGCCTCGATCCGCAGCGCGCCCGCGAGGCCCGCCGCCGGGGCAGGCACCGCCGCCGGGGCATGGAGGCGGCCGACGCCGTACCCGCGCCCGCGACCCCGTCAGAGGACCTGCCCAGAGGCCGCGGCATGGGAGTGACGTACAAGTACTTCGGCGCCCCCGACGGCGCCACGGCGGCCCGGGTGCCGGTCACGATGCGGCCGGAGGAGCTCGGCGGCGACGAGCTCGGCATGGGCGGCCTCTTCACCAAGATCAAGCCGGAGACGGTGGCCGCGATGGTCCTGACCGGCATCGAAGGCATACCCCTGCACAAGGTGCCCCCGCTGGAGCTGGTCGTCCTCCACCCCGACTACGCGGTGGTCAAGCTCCCCATGACGGTGGTCGACCCGCTGCGCGGGATCGGCGAGGAATCGGTGGGCGCGGCGGCCTTCATCTGGTCCACGGTCCCGGACCGCGGCGGCCCGAGCGACGCCTTCAACGTCTACCAGCTGCTCCACGAGTGGCAGGACTTCAGTCACCGCCTCCACGAGGCCGGGCATCAGCCTTATTGCCTCGTGTGGCCCTGAACTGGGCTTTCTCCCACCGTGGGCGGCCTTCCGTGAGGGCTGCCCCGCCTCGCTCAGAAGTCCCCCGTCAGGCGGCCAGGGCACATTGAGGGCACGCGGCTGAGGAATGTGCCCCGGTTGCGCCCTGCGCCTCGGTGCCGTCGTCGGTGAATGCCGCGTCGATCGCCTTACGCGTGCGGGTCTCGCACGCCGGCAGCAGGTGCGCGTAGGTACGCAGGGTGAAGCCGGGGTCGGAGTGCCCGAGGTACTCCGAGAGCGCCTTGATGCTCTCCCCCCGCGTCCAGGAGGACGGACGCGTACGCGTGCCGCAGGGCGTGCGTCCCGTCCTCCTGGGCGGACTGGAGGTACTTCGCACGGCGCTCGCGGGGCGGGATGACGCCAACCACGGCGAGGGCGAGTTTCCAGACCCCCTGGTTGAAGACGCTGCGGTTGTACGCCCGCTCCTTCTCGTCCACGAAGAGGAGCCGGAACGTCTTCGGCTCGCCGTCGGGCTTGCCCCAGGGCAGGGTGACCGCGGCCGACGGGAACAGCTTTCCGCCGCCCTGGAACCGATTCGGCAGGCCGGCGATCACCGCGCGCACCCGCTCCAGGCTCCACGGTACGACCTTCTTCCTGGTTACCGCGGGGAGCTTGACCGAGCTCGCCTTGCAAGGGTTCTTGGGCAGCAGCCCGTCGTCCACGGCCGCCCCGAGGATGCTGGAGAGGATGTCGAAGATCCCCTCGATCGTCGACGCTCCCAGGTCCGCGTCCTGGAGCTTGCGCACCCAGCCCTGGATCGCGGACCCTCGCGTACCTGGAATGGACCGTGGGCGGCGACTCCGGGATCCGGTTCGCCACGGCCGCGTACGAGGCGCTGGGTTCGGGGACGGCGCCCGTCGTACGGGCACTGCTGGCCGACCGACTGGCCTGGCAGCACGCGACCTCCGGGAACGCCCGGGAAGCGGACTACGCGCTGGGCCTCGCCGAGAAGGCGATCCACGAGCCGCCGACGAGCCGGGCCCCGATTGGGCGTACTGGGTGGACCGCGACGAGATCGCGATCATGACGGGCAGGTGCTGGTCGGAACTGCACCGCCCACTGCGGGCGATCCCGGCACTGGAGGACGCCCTGGGCCGGTACGACGACTCCCGGTCCCGCGACAAGGCGCTGTACCTGTCGTGGCTGGCGCGGCCTACCTGGACGCCGGCGAGATCGAGCACGCGACCACGATCACGGCCCGGGTGCTCGGCCTCTCCGAGGGACTGGCGTCGATCAGACCGATGGGGCGGGCCCGCCTGATGGTCAAGCGGCTGGAGCCTCACCGATCGCTCGCCCCGGTCGGTGCGCTGCTGGAACGCGCAAAGAGCTAGCGGGTGGCCCGGGCGATCCAGTCCAGGTACTCGGCGCGGCCGGCGTCGATGGTGAACGCGATGACCTCGGGCGAGTCGTAGGGGTGGTTGTCCACCAGGTGCTTCTCCAACGCTTCACGCCGGTCACCGGCCGTACGGAAGGTCACCTGGAACTCGGTGCCTTCGGAGACCTCTCCGAGGTGCCGGTACGTCGTCTCGATGGGCCCGGTCACCTGCCCGGAAGCGGCCAGATTCGCCTCCACCGCCGAGCGCGACAGCTTCCGCGCGGCGTCCTGATTGTCCACGGTCGTGATCACGATCAAGAAGTCAGCCACGGGGGCAACGTACCTGGCCCGATGTCATGTTGGCGTGACGCAAGCCTTTACCGACCCTGCCGTGGCCCTATTTTCGGAGCGTGAGCCTGAAGAACGGGAAGAACGATCGCCGGATGACCGGCACCGGCATCGACCTCGATGCGCTCCCTCCGGACGCCCTCGTCGCCCAAGACGGCGAGATCACACCGATCGGCGAGTTGGTCATCGAGAAGATGGTTGAGGATCTGACCGCCATCTGTCAGCAATCCCGCGACCCGCAGGCTGCGATGAAGGCGCTCCAAGAGATCATCCCCGAGCAGATGAAGAAGATCGTCAGTCAGCCCACCGACGACGGACCGAGTGCGCTCCGCGCAGCCCTTACCGGCCTGGCCGGGTCCCAATGTCTCGAGCGCCGCCCCGGCCGCGATCCTCTGACTGGAGGCAGGGTCGATGGTCAGCCCGAGACCGACGCGACGTTCATCGATCGATTGGTATGCACCCAGCAACATGGCCACGGCGGCGACCACCAAGACGTCCTTGAGCGGACCTGGCAGCAGGCGGAGCTTTCGGTGTGACCTTGCGATTCCTCCGGCACCTTGCTGGGCCGGATACTCGTCGCGAACCCGTCAAGCCTCGGCCCATAAAAGGGGTGGCCCGCCTTCCGACGCCGCCACACCGGGGAGGGGCGTCCGAGGTGTGCCTCGCTTCGCGGTCGACATGATGCAGACCGTCGCGGTGCGTGTCAGCGTGAACGGAGAGGGAATCCGTACCCCACGCATCAAGAGGAGTCGCCGTCATGGACGGTAGGCAGGACAAGCGTCAGGAGCCGGGCAAGGGGCGTGAGGCGCGGGAACACCATCGTCCCGGCGACCCTGCGCAGCCCCAGCCGGGCAAGGCGTCCCGCGAGAAGGGACGGAAGTCCGGCCCGAAGGAGACCTCGCGCCGCCGCGAGGACGACCTGCTGCGCGAAGAGGACCTGCACGACGAGGGGCTCTGACCGGCGCACCGCTCGGCCACTGAGGATTCCTGGTCAGCCCGCCGCCTCGGCGCCGTCCTCAGGTTCGGGTGTGGTGGCGATGAGGATCTGAGTGGCCTGCGTGATGTTGTCGGCGCGGACGGCGCGGGCCATCGCTTCGCGGGCGGCGTCGGCGGTGGTGTCCGGGGGGACCACCAGCAGGGCGAAGTGGTCGTTGTGGCCGCGAGTGACGAGGACGGTGTCGTCGCCGACGGGGTCGGCGTCGAGGTGCACGACCTGGCCGTCGATGACCAGACGGGTCGGGACGTCCTGCCAGGCGGAGGTGTCCAGGCCAACCCGCGTGATGGGTCCGAGGTGCGCGGTCAGTGCCGTGATCAGTGCGGGCAGCTCGATCGTGACGTCCCTGGAGCGCGGCCACCAGGCGCCGTCCAGGAGCCCTTGGCGGGACCGTGTGGTTTCCAGTCGGAGCAGGGCGGCGCCCGGCTTGACCGCTTGGTGGATCGCGTCCGGGAGGAGCTTCAAAGGGTCGGGGTTGTCGGATGCGGCCATGGTGATTCCACCTGTCTCGCGGTGCGGCGGCACCCCGTTCGACGGCCGGCAGCGGCGTCGAAAAGGCTGTTGAGCTTCGGAGCGTCTCCGTCATTTCACGGTACTCCGCCCACCCTCACGGTGCGGCGAGGGGAACCGACTGCGCCGCTCTCGCCGTCTGCGCCGGAAAATACCTGGTCAGAAGCGGCTTCCTGGATCGCTAACCGGAGTACGGTGAAGGGACCGGGAGTACTTCGCACACCCGCTCCCACGCGGACGTCGTTTCCGGCGATCACTGCACCGGGCCGTTCGCGAACGGTCCGGGGACGGGTCCGCGACATGACCACGACCCTCGACCGCGCTGCGCAGCCGGCTGTTGCCCTGCGCCCGGCCCGCCTGTCCCTTACGCCGAAGACCACCCTCGCAGGCCGGCTGGACGGTGCCTGGTGGCCGTACTCACGTGACCTCGGAGCCGAGCTCGCCGCTCTCGCCGCCGCTCTGGACGAGACCTGGGGGCGCATCACACGCGTCAGCGTGAACCCCAGCCGCTGGCCGGTCGTCCCGCGCACGGTTGCCGTGGCCGGGCACGTGCTGCACGTGGGCTGGTTCACCGAACAGGACCCCGACAAGCTGATCCTGCTCTCCTACACCGTCGGCCGCTGGGACCTCCTGGTGATCCCGCCCGAGACCGAGCCGCGGCCGCGGCCCGGCTGATGGCCGCCGCCGCGATCCCGGGCAGCGTCCTGGCCGCAGACGTCCTGATGGCCAACGAGACCGTCATCGGGCGCGGCATTCGCGACGCCCGCCGCCGGGAAGCCACCTGGGAGGGCGAGGGCGGGGCCTGCATGTCCCCCTTCGGGGAGCCGATGGGACGAAGCGCCCTGCCGCTGCCAGGAAACGGCTGGAGGTGAGCTCCGTGGAGACCATCATCCTCATCGCGGTGATCATCCTCATGATCGGCATCGGAATGCGCTGGATCCACCTGCTGAACGCCCAGCACGACGCGCGGATCGAGGCCTACCGCTTCAGTGACCCCCTGCCGAGGCCCCCCGGCCTGCCGGACGACACCGGTCGTCGAGCCCACCACACGGGTGCCGACCGGTGAGGAACAGACCTTCCTCCGACCGGGGGCAGCGGTCGGGACGCCTCGGCGCCCCGCTCCGTCGGCCTCCTCACCCACTCCGAAAGGGAACACGCCTACGTGAAGTACATCGAGACCCAGACACTGCCCTCACTCGGGCACGCCGAGGTCCGGATCATCGCGCACACTCCGGAAGCCGCCCGAGCGGTCGCGGAGGCGCTCCGCCGCTGTTTCGCAGGCGCGGAACAGCGCAGCTACCCCGCCCTCGACGGCAACACCCGCCTCCACCTCACCGTAGACACGGCAACACCCGCCGGCCCCGCCCGCTCGTGGTTGGCCGCCAGCAGGACCCCCGCCGGCACCGGCGCGCACTCCGACGAGATCTGAGAAGCCCCGACCGGCCCCGGAGCCCACTCCACCCCACACACGAAAGGACGCGGTCATGGCCACACTGCGCGAACGCAAGACCTACCGCGACCAGGTGCTCCGGGTCCTGTACGAAGCCGTCGAGGGCAACCGCCTCCTCGGCATCACCGGAGCACAGCTGCGGCGCGACCTTCAGGTACCGGAACAGGACCTGGCCGCCGCCTGCACCTACCTGGCGGGCGAAGGACTGATCACCGTCGACTGGGACCCCGGCAACACCCCGGCGATGGTCACCCTCACCCACGAGGGAATCCGGCACCTGGAAGCAGAGGAGGAGGAGGGGACGGCCACGGGCCCGGCCTGATCCGGGCAGCACACCTAGATGCGGGCGAACTGCTCGGTCTGCTGGGCGAACTCCTGTGCCATGGCCGCGCTGACCGTGGGCCTGGTTTCCCCGATCGTGCGCAGGTAGTCCTCGGTGGTGGGGCGGGCCCGGGTCCCGGTGTCGAAGGTGTGCTCGAACTGGATCTGGGAGACGGTGCGCGCCACATGGGCGATGTCGGCGGGGGTGAACCCCTCGCTGGCGTCCGCCAGCGCCGCGGTGTCGGCCTTCGCGCCCGCCCGGTCCAGGTAGCTCTCCCACAGCGCGGTCCGCGCGCGGTGGTCCGGGGGGCCGATCGGCAAGACGTAGTCGAAACGGCCGTGCCGCAGGAACGCGGAGTCGAGCGTGGTCACGTCGTTCGTGGCGCAGACGAGCAGCCGCCCGTCCTGGCCCCGGAACCGGACGATCGCCTTGAGCAGTTCGTTGACGACGCCGACCGCGGTCGCGTCCGCGCCGCTCCGGGTCCCGGCGATCTCCTCGACCTCGTCGATGAAGACCAGGACGTGGTCGAGCCCGGCGATCTCGTCGAAGCGCCGGTTCAGTCCGCTCGCCAGTCCGTACTCGGCGGCCAGCCGGGCGGGGAACAGTTCGAGGAAGGGCCATTGCAGGCGGCTGGCGATGGCGTGCGCGAACGTGCTCTTGCCGGTTCCGGGCGGCCCGAACAGCATCACGGCCCGCGGCAGCTCCACACCGTGCTGGGCGGCCATTTCGGGATGGGCCAGTGGCAGGACCAGACGCCGCTCGATGAGCTCCTTCTCCCGCTGCATGCCCGCGACCCTCTGCCACAGCCCCCCGGGCGGCAGCTCCGCTCCCAGCGACGCGAGCATGCTGACCGCCTGAGGGGTCACTCGCCCGCGCTTCTCGAAGAAGACCAGGCCCGGACGGGCGCCGAAGCCGCAGTTGTACAGGGCGGCGGCACCGGTCTCGCCGTCGGGCAGGACCGCGTGCACCGTTCGGACGCCACCGGCGAACAGCCGGTGCTCCAAGGCCGTGATCAGGTCACTGCCCAGCCCCTTGTGCCGCCAGGCGGGCGCCATGCTGATGCGCAAGATCCACGCCCGGTCACCGTCCACCCTGCTCACCGCGGCACCGACCACCACGTCGTCCGCCGTGGCCACCACCGCCGGGTGGAGGGCCTGGAGGGCCGCCACGGTGTCCGAGAGCGGAAAGAGCGGTGGCTCTTCGGTCGTGCCGCTCTCGGCGTCGACTCGAAGCACCGATTCGAGATCGTCCTGGGTGTAGTCCCTGACACGCCACCCCATCATGGTCAGCTCCGCGTGTTCGGCCGTACTCCCATCATCAGCCGATGCGAGCCGGGGCGCGCGCGGCAGCGACAGCGCGCGCCCCGGCAGTGCCGTCGAGGGCGGAGCATCGAAGCCGTGTGGCGTGCCCGGTCGCCGGGGAGCATCCTGGAAGCCACGCCGCCCGTGCAGCCGGACGCCGCCCGCCGCCTGGTTGGAGGCAACAGGATGACCGTCGGAGGCCGCGCGGACCCGGACCGCTCGGAGAGCTTCGGGGAGGAACTGCTCGGGGTGCTCCTGGACGGGGCGCACGAGCTGCCACCCCATCTGGTCGGCCCGCTGGTTGCGGAGACGATGGCCCGCATGGGGGGACGTGACCCGCAGATCCTGCTTCAGGACTACGGACAGCAACAGCTGGTCCCCCTGTCCGCCGACGGCGGGGCCGCCGGTGATCCGCAGCCCATCGACCGGTCCGAAGCCGGCCGGTGCTTCCTGGAGTCGCGCCCCGTCGAAGTCCTGACGTCCGACGGCATACGGGTCCACCTGCCCCTGCTGGACGGCGGCGACCAGGTGGGGGTGCTCGCGGTCACCCTGGACGGGGTCGACGACGACACCCGCCGCCTCCTGCGCAGGATCGCGGGCCTGGCGGCCGACCTGCTGCAGACCAAGAACGGCTACACAGACCTCTTCTTCCGGACCCGCCGCGGTGAACCGATGAGCGTGGCTGCGGAGATCCAGTGGTCCCTGTTGCCACCGCTGTCGATGGTGATGCCGCACGTCGCGGTCGCCGGAGTTCTGGAGCCCGCCTACGCCGTGGCGGGGGACAGCTTCGACTACGCCCTGAACGGCGACGTCCTCCACCTCGCCATGGTCGACGCCATGGGGCACGGCCTGGACGCGGCCACGATGGCCACGGTGGCCATCGGCGCGTACCGCCACGCCCGCCGGATCAGCATCGAGCTGTCCGAGATCTACCTCTTCATGGACCGGGCCGTCGCGGAGCAGTTCGACCCGGACCACTTCGTGACCGCCCAGATGATGCGCCTGGACACGGACACGGGGCGCCTCCAGTGGGTCAACGCGGGGCATCCCGCGCCCATGCTGATCCGCGCGCACCGCGTCGTACACCGCCTGGACAGCCCCACGACCCTCCCCGTCGGCTTCGGAGGGGCCCAGCCGCAGGTCAGCGCGGTGGCGCTGGAGCCTGGCGACCGCGTCCTCTGCTTCACCGACGGCCTGATCGAAGAACACGAAACCGGGCAGGAGCAGTTCGGCGAGAAGCAGCTGATCGACTGGGTGAACCAGCTGGAGCAGGCCGATCACGGGATCCGCGCGGTGGCCCGGGACCTGTCCCACACCCTCAAGAGGGCACGCGGCGAAACCACCTCGGACGACGCGTCGCTCGTCCTGTTCGAGTGGCGCGGATGACGGAAGGCCGTGCCACAACATGCCAGCAGGAGCGGCGAACGGTGGTCAACCTCGATGACCACAGCCGGCACCCAGAGCCCGGCACTTTCACCTACGACCAGGCCCCCCACCCCGGCAGCTTGCGCCTCACCCGCAGAGCCGACACTCTCCTGAGCACCGGCGAATGGGCGCAGGCCAGATCGCGCCAGGGGCAGCACCGGTCTGCTGCCCCGCCCCCTCCGCACGAGGGCACATCCGGGGCACATGAACGCGGGAAGAGGCGCGGAGCAGTGAGAACTGCCGAGGAGCGTTTTCGCTGGTCAGCACACATTTCACCGGGAAACCCCAGGTCAGGGGCACGGGCCCGTCGTTTGCTCCACGAGTGGCAGGATTTCAGTCACCGCCTCCACGAGGCCGGGCATCAGCCTTATTGCCTCGTGTGGCCCTGAACTGGGCTTTCTCCCACCGTGGGCGGCCTTCCGTGAGGGCTGCCCCGCCTCGCTCAGAAGTCCCCCGTCAGGCGGCTCTACCTTCTTGGTCGGGTTGATCGAGCCATTCGTAGGGTTGGGTCGCCCAGGGGTGCTGGGTGTGGCTATCGGGCGGCTGCCGTCTCGTGGTTTCCCTGGCTTCGCCGCTCAGCGCCCCACGACGACTCGGCCGCCGATTAGGAAGTGCGAGCAAGTCGCTGTGCAGAGCAATGCCGGCGAAATCGTCCGTGGCACGAAGAGTCCGAACGAGCGCGTCAGGAGCGCGATGAGCCGGATATGGGCGGGGATCGACAGCGGCAAGGGCCACCATCACGTCCTCGCGCTGGACGCGGAAGGCAAGACGCTCCTGTCGCGGCGGGTGGCCAACGACGAGCCCGAGCTGCTGAAGCTGATCGCCGAGATGGACGAGCTCATCGAGGACTGGTTTCGCGAGCACGAACTCGCCGACATCGTCCTGAGCGTCCCGGGCATCGGCACCGTGCTCGGCGCCGAGTTCCTCGCCGCCGTCGGCGGCAGCCTCGACGAGTTCGACTCCACGAGCGCCCTGGCGGCCTTCGCAGGCGTCGCCCCGCCGCCACGCGACTCGGGCAAGGTCAGCGGAAACCTCCACCGGCCGCTCGTCCATCACCGAAGACTCCAGCGCGTCTTTTACACCTCCGCGCTCGTCAGCGTCCGCTACGACCCGAACTCACGGAAGTTCTACGACCGCAAACGCGCCGAAGGGAAGAAGCACGTCCAGGCCGTGCCCGCCCTCGCCCGCCGACGCGTCAACGTCATCTGGGCCTTGATCCGCGACCGTCGGTTCTACCAGGTCACGCCTCCGGTCACCGCGGCTGCCTGACTGTCGGGGCATGCACATTCACGGCGGCCCGCCTCCCGCGCGGCTACCCTCCACGGGATGCCACTTCACCAGTACGCCTACTTCGCGCTGTTCAGCCGGCACACCTCGGCAGACGACATGACCTCGCAACTACGGATCACTCCCGACGAGGTAACCGTTCGCGGCAGCCGGATCACCGAACCGGCAATGGTCCCGGTCGACCACTCGTGGATGGTCGTATGCCGTGACCCTGGCCTGCGCGTCGACGAGCAGATCACCCGCATTCTCGACAGACTCCAGCCCCACACGGACCGCATCTCCGACCTCACCAGGCATCTGGCCAGCACTGGCGGCGGATCAGTGCTTAACGTCGTGCGCTACTTCAACGACACCGACCAAGCCCAGCCGGGCGCTGCTGACGCCACCAACCTCTTCGGTTGGCACCTGGACCGCAAGGTCCTGAACTTCCTCAGTGCCACTGGCGCGGAGCTCGGCGTCGACGAGTACGACATGACCGAAGACGAGGGCGCCAGGTGAGCACGTGCCCTCGTACTCACCAGGGCCAATGAGTCGTACTCCGCCGGCTTGACAACAGCATTAGGAAGCCAGGGCACATTGAGGGCACGCGGCTGAGGAATGTGCCCCGGTTGCGCCCTGCGCCTCGGTGCCGTCGTCGGTGAATGCCGCGTCGATCGCCTTACGCGTGCGGGTCTCGCACGCCGGCAGCAGGTGCGCGTAGGTACGCAGGGTGAAGCCGGGGTCGGAGTGCCCGAGGTACTCCGAGAGCGCCTTGATGCTCTCCCCCCGCGTCCAGGAGGACGGACGCGTACGCGTGCCGCAGGGCGTGCGCCCCGTCCCCCTGGGCGGACTGGAGGTACTTCGCACGGCGCTCGCGGGGCGGGATGACGCCAGCCACGGTGAGGGCGAGTTTCCAGACCCCCTGGTTGAAGACGCTGCGGTTGTACGCCCGCTCCTTCTCGTCCACGAAGAGGACCGCCTCGTCTGCCCGGCGGCCGCCTGATCCGAAACCACCCACCACCTCGCCCAGTGGGCCAGCGGATCCCACCCTCCGCCCCTTCTCGTGCGCGGCGGACAGCTGCACCGCCTCGGTGCACTCACTCCAGGCCGGTGGCTTCAAGGTGGGCAAGGAAGGCCGCGATGAGCCGGGGCCGCGTCACTTCGGGGACAGCGGCGTCAGGAAGATCCTCTTCCAGCCCCCACGCGGTGTTGAACGTCATCGCCACACCTTCCGGGACGACGTGCTCCCGGAGCCAGCCGACGAAGTTCGCAGCCGCCTGGGCGGTGGAGTCGAGGATCGAGATGCCTTCCGGCTGGACCCGTGCGTACCCTTCGAGCTCTTCGCCGTCGAGGGTGATGCCGTAATGCATGGCCGAGCCTCGGATCTGCCCGCCCTCCTGGATCCGGATGAACTCGTCCGGATCACGCTCCAGGAGCCTGGCCTTCAGGCTCTCGTACGTCAGCCCCCAGGTCTGCCCCTCTGTGGGGGTGAAGACGTACATGGTGCGCAGTTCGGCGAGCTGGGACGCGTCCACGGGTGTACTCCTTGGCGGTGCAGGGTGGGTCAGGGAACGTAGCGGGCATAGCCCTTGACGCCGTATGCCGCCATCATCACGCGCCAGTAGGCGACGGAGTCGGGATTGTTGGTGACCGTTTCCACTCCGCGCATCTCGGTGTTGCGGGGGTCGTTCAGTGCGGCGGCGTACTTCTGCAGCTCGTTCCGGTCGGGGTCGAAGAGGAACTCCTTCCTGCCCGTCTGGTGATTGGCGCGGAGCTCTTCGAGCGACCGGTAGCACTTCCTGCCCGGGTTGTTGACGTACTTGGCCTCAACGGCCATCCCGTCGCTGTCGCGGAAGCCGTCGACCATCAGCGTGGTGCCCTTGCCTGTGCCGGGGGCGATGGGGACTTCGTACTCGGGATAGCCGGCCACGCGCAGTTGATAGGCGACCTCAGCGGGCCTACCGTTCGTCACCGATGGGCGGCCCTCCGCGACGGCTGCCGGGCCTTGCCCGGAAGCCGCCCGTCAGGCGGCCGGGGCACGCCGGAGACGCCCGCTGCGGCCCCGACGAACCTGCGGCGTGACAGGGGATTCGTGGACTTGCTCATTCCCTGTGTTCTCGCCGCTTCTTCTTACGGATGGCCCGGGCCACACCCAGCACCACGGCCATGACCAGGCAGACAACGGACGCCACGGCGAGACCCGCAACAGTCGGGTTGACCCAGGAGGGGACGAGATCGAGCTCGGCGTTGCACCAGTTGTGCAGCGGGAACGGCGGATCGTTCTGATGCAACGCGTCGGTCTTCGAGTCGTATGCGTCTTCGCCGCAGGCTTCGCCCTTGTCCATGCCGCCCCAGCCGGCGAAGGCACCGATCGCGTACATGCAGATCGTGAGAACGCCCGCGGTGAGTGCGAAACCGGCCCACATGGCCGACCCGGTCCACGCCCCGGCCCGGGCTCCACGGGACGCGAGCCGGATCCCCTTCAGGAGCAGAGCCGGCAGGACGAACGGAATCAAGCACAGCAGGACAGCGAACATGCCCTCTCCCCCATCAGCTACGTGCACCAGGGGGCGTTGAGCGCCCTGCGCCAGGTGTTTCCTGCCGCATGATCTTCTCGAACTGGTCAGCGAAGCCGGACCAGGACGGGCTCGGCCTGCCGTCCGGCAGCTGCCACGGAAGGAGGATGTCCCGGCCGAGGTGGTAGTCGGGACCGGGGCTGGCGTACGCCTCCGGCAGGGACGTCGTCATCGGAGCGGGCGGCCTGCGGTCCGTCGTGCCGCTCACGCCGGGCCCGGCGTGAGCGCGAGGGGCCGGAGGGGCCGGAGGGGCTCCGCCCCGCGGTGTTGGGCGGCCCGCCGCGGCCCGGGAGGCCGCTGGTCCGGCCGCACGTCCCCACGCACCGACCGGGCCAAAATATAGAGACCAATTCAAGCCAACTTTGGCGCTTCGTCAACTGGTGCCGTCCGTACCCGGGTTAACCGTTCCAGGCACTGTCGAAACGAAAGCGTGCGGTTGCGAGGGGAACGCCCGATCGATCCTCGGGAGTACCGATTTCCGGACGCCAGGGCAAAGGCCCCCTTTGCCCTGGCGTACAACCTGACCGACTATGTCCGTGCCGCTCGGGTCACCGGAGGTCGCTCAGCACACCGCTCACGTTGAGCACCTCATGACATTCCTGCGCCTGACGGCCGGTGGCCGGGGTGCCTGGCTTGGCACAGGTCACCTGGACGGTCACAGTCTGGCTCTCGGTGATGCTGATGGGGGTGACCCAGTGGTAGTCCTGGTTGCGGAACGTCTCCAGCGCGATCGTCGTGATCTTTCGGTCGCCGAAGTCGATGGTCACCACTCCCTCGTCGCCCTGGAAGTTGGCGACAACGATGTCCGTGATCCCGAACGCCTTGCCGGCGGGCACCGTGTAGGAACCGGTCTTGCTCTGCCCGCCGCCGGTCTGCAGGTCGATGGTGGCCGAGCTCTGCTGCCCTCCGGCCCCGCCGCCGCCACCTCCGGTACCGCCACCGGTACCGCCTCCCGTGCCGGCTCCGCCCGCACCGGGCTGGGTGCCCTTGCCGGCGCCGCCCGGCTGCTTGCCGTCTCCGGTCACCGGGCTCTGCCCGTTCAGGTCCGCGCTGGGCGTCGGCTTCTTCTGCACCGCCTCGTCGGCGGCCTCCTTGGCCGTACTGCGCACGGCCGGACGCACCAGCAGGAACCAGGCGAGCAGCAGCGCGAGCAGCGCGGCCAGTACCGCGAGCAGCCACGTCGGGAAGATCGGGATCTGGACGAACTCCGCGTCCAGCGGGGCCCGGGCGGGTTCCTGCTCCGGCCGCGTCCTGCCGCCCTCACCGGCCCGGTCACCGGCACCATCACCGCCGCCGTCGCCCTCGCCGGCCTCGGCCTCGACTTCGTCCACGGCCACGGTGAACGGCCAGGTCACAGGGGTACCGAACCACACCGGCCGGCCGGTGCGGACGCGCAGTCCCACCTCCGCCGACTCCCCCGGCTCCAGCTTCAGCGCCGTGGGGGTGAAGGCGAACTTCAGCTCCTCCCCCGGCTGGGCGGGCGTGAAGCCCAGCCGTACAGGGCAGTTGCCCTCGTTGCGCACGGCGAGCCGATAACGTCCGCGCAGCCATCCGCGGCGCCTTCTGGGAGCGCTCTCAGCCCGCAGCTCCCGGAACTCCTCCACGTGCACGGTCGTCTCGGGGACCCGCACGGCCTCGGGCTGCTCGGTGGGCAGCACACGGACGGCGAGCGGCACGTCGCCCGCCCGTACCTGCGGTGAGCGGGGCGGTGCCAGACGGATCGTCACCGTTTCCGAGGTGCCGGGGTAGAGCGAGACGCGCTCGGGTTCCACCGTGGTCCAGGCAGCGCAGTCGCCGACGACCTCCAGGCGGTACGCCTCGACGATGTCGCTGTCGTTGCGCACGGTCAGGGTGGTCGATGCGGTGCCGCCCGGTGTCACCGACACCGGCGGGATGTCGAGGCCGGTCGCGCCAGGGCTTGAAGAGGCTGCTGGGGATGTCACACCACGACGCTATGCCGCCGCCCGCACCACCTCCACGGACGCGAGGGCAACGCCCCGGGCAACCCGGATGCCCCCAAGGACGCTCATCAACTACGAGTGCCCGAACACTCGTTGATCATTCCTCTCCATCCGTAACCCCACATACGCACCATGGAACAGGTACGCCACATGACCCAGACTCAGAACAACGGACCCGTCACCTCGTCCGGCGCCGGCGAACGGGTCACCGTGGCCGTCTACGCGCCGGACCCGATCCTGCACGTCGGGGTCGTCCACCAATTGCGCCAGCGCCCCGAGATAGAACTCGTCGACGTCGCCGACGGCGCGCAGGTGTCGCTCGTCGCCGTGGACAGCGTGGACGACGAGACGGCGGCCCTGCTGTACCGGCTGCGGCACGACTCCAGCACGCGCACCGGGCTCGTGGTCGGCACCTTCGAATCCGGGGACGCCCTGCAGCGCGCCATCGAATGCGGGGTCACCGCGGTGCTGCGGCGCAGCGAGGCCGACCAGGACCGGCTCCTGCGTCTGGTCCTGGCGATAGCCAACGGCGAGGGCGTGCTCCCCGGCGACCTGCTCGCGAAGCTCCTCGACCACGTGGGCAGCCTGCAGCGCTCGCCCCTCGACCCGCACGCGGTGTCCCTGTCCACCCTGACCGCGCGCGAGGCCGACATGCTGCGCCTGGTCTCGGAAGGCCTCGACACCGCGGAGATCGCGCGCAAGACCTCGTACTCCGAACGGACCGTCAAGAACGTGCTGAGCGAGATCATCACGCGGCTGCACCTGCGCAATCGCACCCATGCGGTCGGCTACGCCCTGCGCAACGGGCTGATCTGACCGTACGCCGGGAGCCGGCGGCGGGGCCCGGCGGCGGGGCCCGGCGGCGGGAGCCGGGGGCCCGCCGGCCAGACCCGACCGCACTCCCACTGCCCGAAAGCGCACCGGGTGCTTCCCCCGGGTGCGACCCCACGGCCCTGCCGGCCGCACGTGCCGGGCCGCAAGGTGGCGGGGTCATACGTGAATGCTGTACCTGACTGTGAGGTGGACCGTAATGGGCACGGTTGGCTCCGGCAGTCGTCGACGCCGCTGGGGGAGGGCCGGCGCGCCGCTGCTGCTGCTGGTCCCCCTGCTCGCGGTGACGGCGGCCTCCGGCCCGGGCGACGCCGAGGCGCGCCCCCTGGCGGCCGACGCCGGTGACGGCCGGGTCGTGTACGCCGGCACGCGCCACCGCAGCCTGGGCCGGGTGGCGACCGGCACGTCCAGCACCCCGCTGTTCGGCGAGGGTCCGGCCCATCTGGACACGCAGCCCGCCGCACTGGGCGACCAGCTGGTCTTCGCCGGCCGCCGCGACGAGCGGACCGCGCAGGTCTACCTGCGCTCCGCGGACGGCTCGGTGCGCCGCCTGACCAGCGGCCTGGACGCGGCGAACCCCCGGCTGACCCCGGACGGCCGGTCGGTCGTCTTCGACGCCGCCCAGCCCGCGGAGTCCGGCGGCACCCAGCGGGACCTGTGGCTGGTGCGCACCGACGGCACCGGCCTCACCCGGCTGACCGACTCCCCCGCGAACGAGGAGCACCCCACGGTCTCGCCGGAGGGCGGACGTCTGGCGTACTCCTCCGACGACGACCGGGCCGCCGGCCGACAGGTGTACGTACGTCCCCTGCGGGGCGGCGCCGCCACCCGCGTCACCGACCCCGCCAACGGCACGGCCACCGAACCGGTGTGGAACCCGGTCGACGACAAGGCGAACCGGGACGTGATCGCCTACACCGCCACCGCGGCGGCCGGGCCCCGCCTGCGGTGGACCGACGGCCGCGGCGGCGGTCCGCTGCTGGCCGGCGCCCAGGCGAACTGGCGCACCCACGGGGCAGCGTGGCTGCCCGACGGGAACGGTGTGCTCTTCCTCAGCCCGGACCGCACCTGTGACTGCAAGGGCGACTGGGACCACGTCTTCCGGGTGCCCGCGCACTCGGCGGACACGCCCCAGCTGGTGCTCAGCGAGGACCGCGAGGTCGGTTCGGCCACCTGGCTCGGCCCGCTGACCGGCGGCGGCGTCGTGGTCGAGCGGACCTCGGCGGCCGGACCGCACGTGGTGACCCTGCAGGACGTCCGGATGGACGGCTCCGACCCGCGCGACCTCGGCCTGGACATCCTCAAGGAGGACCCGGCGGCCGACACCAACACCGACCCGGCCAAGGACCCGCTGTTCCAGCCGGCCCCCGGCTCCGACCCGTGGACCGAGCGGCAGAACTACACGCCCGACGGGCGCAGGATCGTGCTGACCCGTTTCGAGGGCAAGCCCGAGGCCCGGATCCAGCGGATATGGATGGCGGACGCCGACGGGACCAATCCCACGGCCCTGCCGCTCGCGGGCCGCGGCCCCAAGGACTGGGACACCGACCCGGCGTTCTCCCCCGACGGCCGGTTCCTCGCCTTCACCCGCACCTCGCCCGGTGGCACCGGCGGTGACGCGGGCGTCGCGCGCATCCTGATCGCGGACGCCGCCACCGGCGCGATCCGCGGCGAGATCACCCCGCCCGCCGGACAGGGCCGGCTCGGCGACGCCCAGCCCACGTGGTCCTCCGACGGCACGACCCTGGCCTTCACCCGCAACCTCGTGATCAACGGCAAGGGCGGCAACAAGCACATCTGGACCGTGCCGGTGGACCACCTGGACCGGCAGCGCGACCTGAGCGCCACCCTGTGTCCCGGTGCCTGCGAAGTCATCGACGACAGCCCGGCGTTCTCACCGGACGGCACCACCATCGCCTTCAACCGCAAGAACGGCGGCGGCCGCGTCGACGAACGCAGCGGCATCCTGCTCGCCTCCGCGGCCGGCGGTACCTGCCGGGTGCTGCTGCCCGACGCCGCCCGCGACGTACCGGGGGCCTGCGGCCGGGAACTGCCCGAGCCCACGGCCAAGGGGCCCTTCCAGCCCCGCGACGCCGCATGGACCGCCGACGGCAAGAGCCTGGTGCTCAGCGCCCGCGGCTCACGGGCCCCCAACAGCCCGGAGAAGCTGAAGCTGGTGGACGTGGCCTCCGGCGACCACAACCTGCTCGTCACGGGCCTGCCGGGCCGCCAGAAGGAACCCGGCGTGCAGCAGTCCGTGGACCTCGCGGTGCGGGCACCCGAGAAGGCCCCGCCGCTCACCGTCGGCGGCTCCGCCACCGTCCGGGTGGACGTCGTCAACCAGGGCCCGGCGGCCTCGCCCGGCACCCGGCTGACCGTCGCGCCCCCGCTCGGCGTGAGCGTCACCGCGCTCACCGCACCCGGCGCCACGTGTGACGCGGCGGCGCTGACCTGCACCCTGGGCGTGGTGCCCGCGGGCACCACCGTCCCGGTGACCGTCACCCTCACCGGCCTCGTCCCCGGGGACCAGCCGGTGGACTGGTCGGTCACCGGCACCGTGCTCGACCCCCGCCCCAGCGACAACTCCGGACGGACCGTGGTGCCGGTGCGCGAGGCGCCCGTACCCCCGAAGCCGACCCCCACCCCGCCGACCCCGACCCCGGTCCCGCCGACCCCGGTCCCGCCGACTCCTGTCCCGCCGACGAAGCCGCCCGCGCCGCAGCCGGAACCGCCCGCGCCCCCGGCCGGCCCCGGGCTGAGCATCACCGCGCAGCCGAACCCCGGCTACGTGGGAGGCCGCGTCGTCGTCACGTACACCGTCCGCAACGGCCGCAACGCCCTGGCCACCGGCCTGCGGCTGCGCATGGGCCTTCCGCAGGGCGTGCCGAGCGCCGGGCCGCCGCCGGGCTGTGACCGGAACGGGGAGTGCGCACTGCCGGACCTGGCGCCGGGCGCCCGGACCGTCCTGCGGGTCGTCCTCAACCCGGACAAGGCGCTCACCGCCCAGGTGACCGGCACCCTGACCACCACCGGCACGGACGCCGACCCCGGTGACAACACCGCCCAGCAGCAACTGCGCATCCTCCAGCCCCGCATCGTCGCCGTGCCGCCGATCGGCAAGCCCGGCTTCGTCACCTCGGTGCGCGGCGAGGACTTCCCGCCCGGCGTGCCGGTGCGGTTCACGTGGAAGCCGGGCATCACGGCCGCCGCGGCACCCACCTTCCCGCAGCGCGACGGTACGTTCATCGGCCAGCTGCTGATCCTGGCCAAGGACCAGACCGGCCCCCGTGTCATCACCGCGAGCGGTCCCGGCTTCTCGCCGGTGCAGACCGACTTCCTCGTGGTCAACGGCTCGGTGCAGCCGCCCGACGAGGTGACCCGCCGGTGATCCACGAAGTCGACGAGGGGCTGCGCCGGCTGCTGGCGGAGTCCGGTCTGGATGCCTCGGGCGTCGAGGTGGTCTTCGACGCCCCGACCAGCGACTGGGCGGCCCGCCGCAGCGCGCCCACGGTCTGCGTGTTCCTGTACGACATCCGCGAGGACCACACCCGCCGCGGCAGCGGCGCGGGCGAGGTGTACGACGCGGACGGGTTCGTCGTCGCGCGCCGCACCCCGCCGCGCTGGTTCGAGCTGACGTACCTGGTCACCGCGTGGGCGAGCCGGCCGCAGGACGAGCACAGGCTGCTCTCCCAGGTGCTCTCCTGCCTCGTGAACACCGACACGCTGCCCCCGCACATGCTCACCGGCACGCTCGCCGACCTCGGCCTGCTCGTGGACGTGGACGCGGGCGGCACCGGCATGGACGCACCGGCCGCCTCCGACGTGTGGTCCGCGCTCGGCGGCGAACTGAAGCCGTCCCTCGGGCTGCGCGTCAAGGCACCGCTGGCGGGCATCAGCAGGGCCGCGGCCCCGCCGGTCACCGAGGGGCTCGTCGTGAACTCCGTACCGCGGGCCGCACCGGACGGGGCCGCGGGCGGGCGTCGGCTGCGCTACACCGGGACGGGCGAGCCGGGAGCAGAGGGCTTCGGCGGATCCAGGGAACGGCCGGGCGCCCCCGCGCGCCGCCGGCGGGGGGAACGACAGCCGTGACGCACACCGTCCGGCCGGCGACCGCACCCGCGGTCCCGGCCGACACCGCCCCATACCTGTGGACGCGGCTGCGACTCGTCGAGGAGCGGGTGCGCCTGGCCGTGGAGCTCCGGCGGGCCGCCCATCCCGACCCGGACGACCCCTACCTGGGCCAGTACCTCACGCCAGCGGCGGTCGCCCGCATCCTGGACGCACCGCACGGCCCCGACCTGCCCGCGCTCGCACCGGCCGCGCCACCGCCCGGCTCGCCGCTCGACGTCCTCGCCACGCGCTTCGCGCTGGAGCCGCTCGACGTGGACCTGCTCCTGGTGGCCGTGGCACCGGACCTGGACGCCCGGTTCGAACGGCTCTACGGCTACCTCAACGACGACCTGACCCGCCGCCGGCCCACCGTCGGCCTCGCCCTCGAACTGTGCGGCCGCACCGGGTCGGCCGCCGGGCGGTTCCGGCTCTCCGCCACCGCACCGCTCGTCACCGGCGGTCTGGTGGAGGTCACCGAGCCCGAACGGCCGCCCCTGTCACGGGTGCTGGCCGTCCCGGACCGGGTCACCGCCCATCTGCTCGGCGACCCCTCGCCCGACCCGCGGCTGGCCGATGTGCTCGGCCAGGCCCACCAGGACCCGGCCGTCGACCCGGCCGAGCTGCGCCGGGCCGTCGCCGCGGCCGGCAGCGGCACCCGCCACGTCCACCTGCGGGCCCGCGGCGGCGATCCGCAGGGCCTGGCCGCCGCCGCACTGCACGCGTGCGGGCCGGGCCCCCTGGCCCTGGACGCGGCGGCACTGGCCCAGCACGTCCGCGCACTGCCCGAACTCGCCCGCGCCACCGCCCGCGAGGCCCGCCTGACGGGTGCCGGTGTGCTGCTGGGCCCGCTGGAGGAACTGCCCGACCGGCCCGACGAACGGGCCCGCGTCCTGCGCACGCTGTGCACCGCGCTGCGCGGCATCCCCCTGTTCACCTACGGGACGAGCGGCTGGGAACCCGCCTGGGCGGCCGACACCCCCGTCACCCTGACCGTGGCGGCCCCCACCCCCGACCGGCACGTCACCCGCTGGCGGCACGCGCTGGAGGAGGCCGCCGGAGAACACGGCGCGGGCGCGGACGCCGATGCGCTCGCCCGGTCCGTCGCCGCGCACCGCCTCGACGCCGGGCAGCTGCGGCGCGCCGCCGACACCGCGGTGCGCACCGCGGCGCTCGACGGCCGCCCGCTCTCCCCCGACGGCCTGCGCACCGCCGTACGGGCCCAGAACGGCGCGGGGCTGGCCCGCCTCGCCCGCCGGGTGGAGCCCGCGGTGGGCTGGGACGACCTGGTGCTGCCCGCCCCCACCCACCGCCGGCTGCGTGAACTCGCCGTGCGCGCCCGCCACCGCGACCAGGTGCTCGGGCAGTGGGGCATGCGGCCCGGCGGCGGGCGCGGGCGCGGGGTGATCGCGCTGTTCGCCGGGTCCTCCGGCACCGGCAAGACCATGTCCGCCGAGGTGGTGGCGGCCGACCTGGGCATGGACCTGTACGTGGTGGACCTGTCCACGGTCGTCGACAAGTACGTCGGCGAGACCGAGAAGAACCTGGAGCGGATCTTCACCGAGGCATCGGCCGTCAACGCGGTGCTGCTCTTCGACGAGGCCGACGCGATCTTCGGCAAGCGTTCGGAGGTCAAGGACGCCCACGACAAGCACGCCAACATGGAATCGGCCTACCTGCTCCAGCGCATGGAGTCGTTCGACGGCATCGCCATCCTGACCACCAATCTGCGGGCCAACCTCGACGAGGCGTTCACCCGGCGCCTGGACGTGGTCGCGGACTTCCCCGTGCCCGACGCCACCCAGCGCCTGGCCCTGTGGGAGCGGTGCCTGGGCGATCGGCTGCCCCGGGCCGGCGACCTCGATCTCGGCTTCTGCGCGGACCGGTTCGAACTGGCCGGGGGCTCGATCCGGGCCTGCGCCGTGACGGCCGCCTACTCCGCGGCCGCGTCGGGTGAACCGCTGACCATGGGCCAGGTGGTGACGGCCGTCGCCCAGGAGTACCGCAAGCTCGGCCGCCTGGTCCTGGAGGGCGAGTTCGGGCCGTACCTGGGCCGGGTCACCGACGTGTGAGCCCCGGGCGGGCGGCCGCCGGCGGGCCGGGCGCGGTGCCTGGCCGGTCCGGCGGGGACGACCGGGAGGGCAGCGCACTTGCCCCCGGCCAGGTCCGAACGCCCTTGTCCCGGGCGGCGGCCGCCGGAAAGGCTGTGGTCAGACCTGATTGCGAAGCCGTAACCCGAAGGAGCGAGCATGCCGACGTACCTCACCCCGGGCGTGTACGTGGAGGAGGTGCAGTCCGGTGCTCGCCCGATCGAAGGGGTCGGCACCGCCGTCGCCGCGTTCGTGGGATTCGCCCAGAGCGGCCCGTTCCACGAGCCGACGCTGGTCACCAGCTGGGACCAGTACTCCCAGCGGTTCGGCGGGTTCGCCGAGGGCACCTACCTGCCGCACGCCGTCTACGGGTACTTCGCCAACGGCGGCGGCGCCGCGTACGTCGTCCGCATCGGCGGGCCGGCCCAGGACGCCTCCGCCCCGGCCGCCGCGGGCGCCGTCCCCCAGCCCCGCGCCGCGCAGCCGGTCGAGCTCGGCGGCTTCCTGATCGCGGCCCGGCCGGGCGTCACCGGAGTCTCCGTGGAGATCGCCGACGCGGACGGCGAGAACCCGCCCGAGGACCGCTTCAAGATCCTGGTCCGCCAGGGCGAGCAGGTGGCCGAGACCTACGAGGTGTCCGCCCGCAAGAACGTCAAGGGCTACCTCGTCACCCAGGCCCGCGCCTCGAAGCTGATCGAGGTCACCGAGCAGCGGGGCGCCGCCCAGACCCGGCCCGCCGGGCAGACCGTCGCCGTGCCCGACGCCTTCGCCGCGTCGCCCGCACCGGCCGTCGGAGGCGGCGTGGCCCGGCTCGACCCGGCCGAGTACGTCGGCGACTCCGCCGCCCGCACCGGGTTCGCCGGCCTGGAGACCATCGACGAGATCACCATGGTCGCGGTGCCGGACCTGATGAGCGCCTACCAGCGCGGCGACATCGACTCCGAGGGCGTACGCACCGTGCAGCTCGCGGTGATCTCGCACTGCGAGCAGATGGGCGACCGGGTGGCCGTCCTGGACACCCCGCCCGGACTCTCCGCGCAGCAGGTGCGCACCTGGCGCAACGACGAGGCGGGCTACGACTCCCGCTACGCCACCCTCTACTACCCGTGGGTGCGGGTCTTCGACCCGGCCGCCGGGCGCAACACGACCGTCCCGCCGAGCGGCCACGTCGCCGGCGTGTGGGCGCGCAGCGACGCCGAGCGCGGTGTGCACAAGGCCCCCGCCAACGAGGTGATCCGCGGTGCGGTGGACCTCGAACTGCGCCTGAGCAAGGGCGAGCAGGACCTGCTCAACCCGATCGGTGTGAACTGCGTACGGGCCTTCCCCGGCCGGGGCATCCGGATCTGGGGCGCCCGCACCCTCTCCTCCGACCCGGCCTGGCGCTACCTGAACGTGCGCCGCCTCTTCAACTACCTGGAGGAGTCCATCCTCCTGGGTACCCAGTGGGTGGTCTTCGAGCCCAACGACGACCGGCTCTGGTCGAGCATCCGGCGCAACGTCACCGCGTTCCTCACCGAGGAATGGCGCCGCGGCGCACTGTTCGGCCGCACGGCGGCGGAGGCGTTCTACGTCAAGTGCGACCGGGACAACAACCCGCAGGAGTCGATCGACCAGGGCCGCGTGGTCTGCGAGATCGGTGTGTCGCCCGTCAAGCCGGCCGAGTTCGTGGTGTTCCGGCTGGCCCAGTTCTCCGACAGCACCAGCCTCATCGACGAGTGACCCTCCGGGGCAGCAGCAAGGAAAGGTGAAGGACAGTCATGGCAGAGGGCGATGCTCTTTCCACCCATATCTTCGGCGTCCAGCTCGGCGGCTACCTGGTCGAATCGATCCAGGAGATCAGCGGTCTGACCGTCGAGGAAGAGGTCGTCGAGGTCCGCCAGGTCAGCGCGGAGGGCAAGCAGATCATCCGCAAGCAGCCCGGCGCACGCCAGGCGGGCGAGGTCACGATCACCCGGGGACTCGACAAGAGCAGCGAGTTCACCAAGTGGATCAAGGAGACCCTGAACAACGGGGCCGTCGACACCGCTCGGCAGAACCTCACCATCGAGATCAAGGACTCCACGGGCGCGACCGTCCGCCGCATCCAGCTGATGCAGGGCTGGGCCTCCAAGTGGGAGGGACCCTCCCTGAAGGCCGGCGAGTCCGCTGCGGCCACCGAGTCCGTGACCATCGTGTTCGAGGAGATCATCGTCGAATGAGGCGCCGTACGGTGACGGCGGGCAGCCTGGAGGAGATCCTCCAGGTCACTGCGCCCGCGGCGGCCCCGGAGCAGGCGGCGGCACCCCCGGCCGCCGCCGCTCCGGCGGGTCGCGAGGACCACGGGCTGCGGACGGAATTCGAGTTCGAGCTGCCGCGCGGGTACGTCGACGAAGCGGGCACGGTGCACCGGCACGGCTCGATGCGCCTGGCCACCGCCCGCGACGAACTGCGCCCCCAGATCGACCTGCGGGTCAAGGAGAACCCGGCGTACCTGAGCGTGGTGCTGCTCAGCCAGGTGATCACCCGGCTCGGCACCATCACCGACGTGCACGCCGGGATCGTGGAACGGATGTACGCGACCGACGTCGCGTTCCTCCAGGACTTCTACCGGCGCGTCAACAGCGAGGGGCACACCCGCGCTGCGGTCACCTGCCCGCACTGCGAAGGCGGCTTCGAGGTCGACCTGTCCGGTGGGCGCCTGGGGGAATCGTGACGTACGCCCTCCCCCGGCTCAGGGAGGAGATCGCGTACATCGCCTACCACTTCCACTGGCAACGCGACGAGATCCTCGACCTGACCCACGGCGAGCGCCAGGAGTGGGTCAACGAGATAGCTCGCATCAACACCCGTGTGAACGAAGGCGGTTGAACGCATGGCATGGCGGGACAGGCTGCGTCGGCGCGCCGCCGTGCCGGACGCCGCGACCGCGACCGCGGCACCGGCACCGGCACCGGCACCGGCACCGGCGGCCCTGAGCACGGCTGCCGCGCGGGGCGCGACCGTACCCGGCGACTGGGACGGCGGCTGGCGCATGACGGCCCCGCCCGTACTGACCGTGGCCCGCGCGGCCATCGGCGTCAGCGACGGGCTCGCCTTCCGGTCCGGCCTGGCCGCGTGGCGCGACCCGTCGTTCGACACCGGGCTCGCCCACGCCCTGCTGCCGTCCGCCCCGGCCGGCCTCGTGCGCGGGGTCGCCCGCCCCGCCGGTCCCCGCCCCGCCCCCAGCGGTGGCGGCCCGCTGCTGCTGCGGGCGCTGAGCCGACCGCACGAGGCGGAGCCGCCGGCTGCGGGCGCGGGTGCGGTTGCGTCGCGGACGGCCGATGCCCCGCAGATCTCGCGCCGGGTACGGCCCGGCGCCCCTGCGTCCGGTGCCGCGTCGTCCGGCGCCGCGTCGTCCGGCGCCGTCCCGTCCCGTCCGGGCAACCCCGGCACCCGCGGCCCGGCCGCCGATCCGGTGGGGCCCGGACCGGGCGCGTCCG
>NZ_JBSGXU010000038.1:0-26176 GCF_053610205.1 Streptomyces sp. NPDC054932
GAAGTCCGCCTCCAGTTCGGGGTTGCGGGCCGCTTCGAGGCTGAGCTCGAAGCGGGCCAGCTGGCGCTCGCGCCCGACCGTCAGCCAGCGGTGCAGCAGCCCGGCCAGCGCGGCCGCGGCCGTCTCCCGGTCCGCCACCGGGGGCACGGACGGGCCCCCGCCGTCGGGCCCGCTGCCGCGATCACCGTCGAGATCACCGTCGAGGTCGCCGTCGAGGTCACCGACGTCGCCGAGGTCCAGCTCGGCCAGCCGCTGGTAGCAGGCCCCGATCAGGGCCGTCCTCGTACGGAAGTAGTACGAGGTGCTCCCGGCCGGCAGGTGCGCCGCGCCGTCGACCGCACGGTGGGTCAGCCCCCGCAGCCCGGCGGCGGCCACGAGGTCGATCGCGGTGTCGGCGATCAGCGTTCTGCGATCCGCGGTGGTGGACATCAGCCCACTCTACAGCTGTAGAGTGAAGGCCTCGGACTCTACACCCGTAGAGGATCCGGCGGAGCGGCAGGAAGAGAGGGACTCGTCATGTCGGCAGTTCAGCGTCACGCGGTCGTGGCCGGCGCGGGGATCGGCGGACTCACCGCGGCCGTGGCCCTGCACCGCCGGGGCTGGCGGGTCACCGTGTGCGAGCGGGCGGCCGGGCCGACCGCCGTCGGCGCCGGGATCGTGCTCGCCCCCAACGCCCTGCGCGCCTTCGCCACCATCGGTTTCGACACCACCCGCCCGGCGGGCCGCGCCGTCCCCGCCGCGATGGGCCTGCGCCGGCCGGACGGCCGCTGGCTCAGCCGCGCCGACACCACCGCGCTGGCCGCCCGGTACGGGGGCCCGCCGCTCGCCCTGCACCGCTCCGCCCTCGCCGACGCCCTGGCCGCCGCCCTCCCCCCGGGAACGATCCGCCACGGCGTCCCCGTCACCGCGGTGCACGACGCCGACGGCTCCCCGGTGGTCCGCACCGGCGCGGGCGACCTCGACGGCGCCGACCTCGTCCTCGCCGCCGACGGCATCCACAGCCCGCTGCGCCGCCAGTACTTCCCTGACCACCCCGGCCTCCACCACAGCGGGGAGACCGCCTGGCGTACGGTCCTGCCCGCCGCCGCGAGCCCTGCCGAAACGCAGACCTCCGAGACCTGGGGCCGCGGCGAGCGCTTCGGCGTGGTCCCCCTCGCCGACGGCCGGATCTACGTCTACGCCACCGCCGTCGTCCCCGAGGGACACCGCCCCGCCGACGTCCGCACCGAACTCCTGCGCCGCTACGGCACCTGGCACGACCCGATCCCGGCCCTGCTGGATCGGATCGACCCGGCGGCCGTGCTCCAGCACGACCTGTACGACCTGGCCGCCCCGCTCCCCCGCTTCCACCACGGGCGCCTGGCCTGGCTCGGCGACGCCGCCCACGCCATGACCCCCAATCTGGGCCAGGGCGGCTGCCAGGCCGTCGAGGACGCCGCGGTCCTCGCCCATCTCCTGGCCGACGTCCGCGCCGAGGACGTCCCGGCCGCCCTCGCCGCCTACAGTGCGGCCCGCTGCGCGCGCACCGACGCCATCCGCGTCCGCGCCCGCCGGGCGGGCCGGATCGCCGCCCTCGGCCACCCGCTCGCGGTGGCCGCCCGCGACCTCGCCGTCCGCATCACCCCGGCCCGCGCCGCGCACCGGGCCATGGATGCTCTGTTCGACGGATTCGCGCTCCCGGACGGAATCGACACCGTGCCCGCGGGCGTTGGCACTCGTTGGTGAGGTTCGTTGACCGCTCAACACGAAGGCAGGCAGAGCCATATGACGACCGACATCGACTGGGACCACCCGACCGACCCCAAGGAGGGATCCTGGCAGCGGGACCACGTCAAGCTGTACGTGGGCTCGGGCGGCTCCGAGGGCCAGTACTGGGAGGGCACCCAGACCCTCCTGCTCACCACCCTCGGCCGGGTGTCCGGCAAGCCCGTGCGCACCCCGCTCATCTACGGCGAGGCCGGGGGCAATTATCTGGTGGTCGCGTCCAAGGGCGGGGACCCCGCGCACCCGCTCTGGTACCGCAACCTGTCCGAGCACCCCACGGTCCGCATCCAGGTCGGTCCGAAGGTCATGCAGGGCACGGCCCGTACCGCCACCCCCGAGGAGCGCGCCGCGTACTGGCCGGTGATGACCGGGCACTGGCCGGCGTACGACGAGTACCAGGCCAAGACGGACCGCGAGATCCCGATCGTCGTCATCGAACCCGTCGCGTAAGCGCGTCCCCGCCGCACGCGTCCGCCGCACCCACCGCGGCAGTCGGCAGGCAGCCGGGGTCCGTCCTGCGGGACCCCGGCCGCGCCGGGGGTCAGAACCTGTCGACCTCCTTGCCGTCCGGGACCTGGTAGCAGCCGGAGACGACGGTCAGGCTCAGCTTCGGAGGGTCGTTCTTCTTCATCTGGACGACGGTGACGCCGTACTTCTTCTCGGTGTTGTCGGCGGTGAGGGTGAGGTTCCTGGCCTGGCTCGTGTCGGGCTCGTAGCGGACGACCTTCCAGCCGCGCCCCGGCAGTTCGGTCTTGAGCCGCTCCATCGCCTCGTCGAGCTGGTCGGCCGAGGCCGGGTAGAAGCTCCACGGGTGGAAGACCTGGAAGTACTTGGCCGGATCCTTGCCCTTGCACTCCGTGACGCCGGAACGGCTCTCGGATGCCTTTCCCTTGACCCCGATCAGGTCGTAGAGCTCGCTCGACACCTTCTCCACCGCGTCGGCCGCGTCGCGCGAGGTGCTGGTGCCCACGACGGGAATCTCGTCCGGGTCTGCGGAATCGTTCATGCTGCATCCAGTGAAGGTCGTGAGGGCCAGGGACACGAGGAGCGCCGGAGCGCCGGTTCTGATCTTCAAAGCGGGGAGTCTCAATCGTCTGTCGGACCGGGGGGGCTTCCTGCGGGCGGTCGCTCCTACTTCACGTGTGCCCAGGGATTCGGCGGCGGCTTCAGGGTCACGCTCTCACCGTGCCCCGCCACGACCAGGCCCTGGTTGCGCAGGCTCTCGGACTCCCACTTCCAGTATTCGCTGTGACCGGAGACGTTGGAGCCGGTGGTCATCTGGTTGGCGCCGAACTCCGGGTCGCTGGGGATCCGCCACGGGCCGTCCCAGTCGGTGCCGCCGTGCCCGAAGCGGCCGATGTCCGGGACCGGGTCCCCGTCGGCCTCCTGGTTCCAGACGTGTCCCTTGGGCACGTCCATCTGTTCCGCCTTGGGCACCTGGACACCGGGGCTGCCCGCGGTGATGACGTCGTCCGCGTTCAGGTCGCCCTGCCGGGCCGCCGATCCGATCAGGGTCGTGCCGTACGAGTGGCCGATCGCGGTGCGGTGCGGGTCCGAGTCGCCGCTGTGCGACGCGTCGAGGCCGTCCATGAACCGGTTGAAGGCCGGGGCCCCGTCATTGGCGTAGTGGCTGAACGGAGAGTCCTTGACGATGTCCTGGGGGGCGTCGTAGCCGAGCCAGGTGATCGTGGAGACCGGCTTGCCGTCCGCCGCGTCGGTGGCCGTGCGCCAGACGTTCTCCATGCGCCCGATGTCCCCGCCGATGCTTGACAGGTTCGAGGTCGTGCCGGGCACGTAGACGGCCTGGTGCGCGGCCGTGTCCGGGTTCCCGTTGGCCACGATCGCGCGTCCGTTGCCCTCCGGGCTGAAGCCGAGCAGGTACGCCTCGGGCAGGTTGTTCTGGCCCGTCGCGTCGAAGCGCTTCTGGATGCTCTCCATCCCCTTGAGGGAGGCCTGGAGGTGCCGGTACTGGTCGCCGTGCTTCTTGTCCCACGCCATCCATTCGTCGGTGTGCACCTTCGCGGGGTACATGCCGGCGGTGATCCACGTCCACTCGTTGGCGGGCGGCTTGGGGATGCCGTTCAGCGTCATCTGGTAGTTGCCGCGCTTCTCGTCGAAGACGGTGCGGTTGGCCTCGTCCCGGACGGTGGCGGGCAGGCCGTCGAGCCCGCCGACGGCGTCCGGGCGGAGCGAGATCCACGCGGCCTGCTGGTCGGCGTCGAGCCCCTTCCACCAGTCCGCGTTGGCCTGCGGGCTGGCGTCCTTCGGGGGCTGCGGCAGGGAGTCCAGGTAGTGCTGGCCCGCCCCGCGGACCCCCTCCATGTCCTGCCCGGCGTCCGCCCAGTCCCCGGCGGACACGACCAGGTCGTCGTCCGCCTTGAGCTTGCGCACCTGCGGCGCCCACTTCGCGTCCGCCTCGGTGGCCTCGTTCACGGCCTCGGTGATGCGGTTGGCGATGTCCTGGGCGATCGCGAAGTTCGGGTTCGGATCGATGTTGCCGGCCTGCCGCAGGATCCCGCGGGCCGGCTCGGACAGCGTGCCCTTCGCCGAACCGGACTTCGGGGGCGAACCGCCCGGGTTCTCACCCGCCGCCGGATAGGACACGGATCCGTCGGCGCCGACCGTGAACCCCCGCTCGGCCGCGTCCGACAGTGCCCGCTCGAGCTTCTTCCGGGGCGGGTCCATGTCCGCCGCGAAGGCCTTCAGGGCCGTTCCCACCAGGCCGCACTCGACCTGGACGTAGTGGAAGCCCTTCGCCACCTCGCGCAGCTGGCCGACCGCCGCATCCACGGCCTCGCCCTTCAGCGCCTTCTGCATCTGGGCCGCGATCCGCTGCTCCAGCGCATCCTTCGCCTGGCTCGCCATGTCGCTGACCGAGCGGTAACCGGTCGCCGCTTCCTCGAACTCGTGCGGCTTGAACGTCTTCAGTGCCTCGATGTCCACGGCTCAGATCACCTCTCCTGGCCGCCGGTGGCCGGGGTGTCCTGGTACTGCTTCCCCAGTTCCGTGAAGAGGCCCTTGATGTTCTCGTCGGTGAGGAACAGGTCGATCCCCGCCCGCTCCAGCTTGCCCTGCAGCGCGGTGCACCGACCGTTCAGCCCTTCCAGGTACGTCTTCCAGGTCTGGTACACCTCGGACTGCGCCGCCGCGGTCTCCACCCCGCCACCCGTGGCGAGGCCCGTCTGCCCGGTCTCCAGACCGGTCAGCGCCTTCTTCACATCGCCGCCCAGGCCCCCGACCGCAGTGCCCGCCGCCTTCCAGACGGCTTTGCTGGACTGCACGTCGCCACCGCCGCCGCCACCGCCGTCGGCAGCGGCCGCGCTCGCGAGCCGCATACCGGGCGCATCGGCAGCACCGCCTCTGTGGCGCGCCCACTCCTCGTCGAACGAACCCACCGCTCCCCCTTGCATGTACCCGTCACAAAATTCCCGGTAGCAACCTAACGCAACGGCTGCAGCAACGGCCACACACGTCGACGGGTGAGCAGATCATGGTCGGGAAACGGCCACACCCATGAACCCCGCAACCCTAGTGCCCCAGTACCGCCATCGCCGCGTTGTGCCCGGGGACCCCGCTGACGCCGCCGCCGCGGATCGCGCCGGCTCCGCAGAGCAGGACGTTGCGGTGGGCGGTCTCCACACCCCACCGGCCGCCCTCGTCGGCGTAGGGCCACGACAGGTCCCGGTGGAAGATGTGGCCGCCGGGCAGCCGCAGTTCGCGCTCCAGGTCCACCGGGGTCTTCGCCTCGATGCACGGGCGGCCGTCCGCGTCGAAGGCGAGACAGTCCGTGAGCGGTTCGGCCAGGTGCGCGTCGAGCTGCGCGAGGGTGGCCGTCAGCAGGACCTCGCGGGCCTGCTGGTTGTCCTTGTGGAACAGCCGGGCCGGGGCGTGCAGGCCGAAGAGGGTGAGCGTCTGGTAGCCCTGCTCGACCAGTTCCGGGCCGAGGATCGTCGGGTCGGTCAGCGAGTGGCAGTAGATCTCCGAGGGCGGTACGGAGGGCAGTTCCCCCGAGGCGGCCTCCGCGTACGCCCGGGCGAGCTCGGCGTAGCCCTCCGCGATGTGGAAGGTGCCGCCGAAGGCCTCGCGCGGGTCCACGGCGGTGTCCCGGAGCCTGGGCAGCCGGCGCAGCAGCATGTTGACCTTGAGCTGGGCGCCCTCGGGTGCCGGGGCCTGCGCCGCGTCCTGCGGCGCGGTCTCGCCGAGGAGTTCGGCCAGGGCCCGCGGCGAGGCATTCACCAGCACCGTACGGCCGACGACCCGGCCCTCGCCGGTCGCCGTACGGAACACCACCTCGGCCGGAGCGATCCCGTCCGTGTCGATCCGCAGCACCTCGTGGCCGGTGGCGATCTCCGCCCCGGCCTTGGTCGCCGCTGCCGCGAGGGCGTCCGTGAGGGCGCCCATGCCGCCCACGGGCACGTCCCAGTCCCCGGTCCCGCCGCCGATGACGTGGTAGAGGAAGCAGCGGTTCTGTGCCAGGGAGGGGTCGTGCGCGTCGGCGAAGGTGCCGATCAGCCCGTCCGTGAGGACCACCCCGCGGACCAGGTCGTCGGCGAAGCTCCGCTCCACCGCCTGCCCCAGCGGCTCCTCGAAGAGCATCCGCCACGCGGCCTCGTCGTCGATCCGGGCCCGCAGCTCCGCCCGCGTGGGCAGCGGCTCGGTCAGGGTCGGGAACAGCTTCTCGGCGACCCGCCCGGTGGTCCCGTAGAAGGCGCGCCAGCTCTCGTACTCCCGCTCCGAACCGGTCAGCCGCGCGAAGGACTCCCGGGTGCGCTGCTCACCGCCACCGACGAGCAGACCGCCGGGCCGCCCGCCCCGCTCGGTGGGCGTGTACGAGGAGATCGTGCGCCGGCGCACCGCGAACCGCAGGTCCAGATCGCGCACGATCTTCGCCGGGAGGAGGGAGACGAGGTACGAGTAGCGCGAGAGTCTGGCGTCGACGCCGACGAAGGGGCGGCTGGAGATCGCCGCCCCGCCGGTGTTCCCCAGCCGTTCCAGGACCAGCACCGAGCGGCCCGCCCGGGCCAGGTACGCGGCGGCCACCAGGCCGTTGTGCCCACCGCCCACGATCACGTCGTCGTACACGTCCCGCCCGAAGGTCGTCATGGCTCTTGGTAGCACACCTGGCCGAGCCGCTCCAGACAGTGCGCCTCGTCGGCGTGGGCCAGGACCGTGTCGGGATGGTCGTCGCCGAGGGCCCGTTCCCGGATGCCGGAGAGGTCCCGGTAGATGGGCAGCGCCTCGTCCCAGCGGCCCAGCCGGCCCAGCCCGCCGGCCAGTTCCCGGCGGCTGACCAGGGTGTCCGGGTGCTCGGCGCCGCGCACCTCGGCGCGCAGGGTCCCCACCCGGCGGGCCTCGGCCACCGCCTCCTCCCAGCGCTCCAGGCGTCCCAGGTTGACCCCGAGGACGTGCCGGGCGCGGAGCGTCTCGGGGTCGGTCGCCCCGTAGGCGCGGGTGCGGTCGCGGACCAGTCCCCGGAACAGGTCGAGGGCCTGGGCGCTGTTCCCGGTGCGGCCGAGCGCGATGCCGACCTCGTAGCGGGCGGCCAGGGTGTCGGGGTGGTCGCGGCCGAGCACCCGCTCCCGTACGACGGCCACCTCGTGGAAGGCGACCAGGGCCTCCGTCCAGCGCTCCAGGCGGCCGAGCGCGTACGCCGCCTCGTAGCGGGTGAGCAGAGTGTCCGCGTGTTCGGCTCCCAGGACGGCCGCCCGGTCGGCGGCGACCCCGGCGGCGGTGGCATGGGCGTCCGCGTACCGGCCCAGCGCGCCCTGCGCACAGGCCAGGTTGTGCCGGCAGCGCAGGGTGTCGGGGTGGAGCGGGCCCACGGTCCGCTCGCGGGCGACGAGCACCGCGCGGTAGACGTCGTGCGCCTCCTGGTGGCGGCCGAGCCGTCCCAGTTCGTACGCCGTCTCCTGGCGCGCCGCAAGGGTGTCGGCGTGGTCCGCGCCGAGGACCCGGGCGCGCCCCGCGGCCACGGCCGTGTACCCGGCGAGGGCCTCCTCGGGGCGGCCCGCGCGGCTGAGGGCGTAGGCGCGGGCGTGGCCGGCGGCGAGCGCGTCGGGGCTGCCCTCACGCGGCCCCGCGGGGCGCGGGATCCCGTACGCCACGGTGAGCCGCGGATCCTCGGAAGGCTCGGGGCGGACGATGGTCCCGCCGGGGCGGACCGCCGGCCATGCGCCGTCCGGGCGCACTGCCGGATGGCGGCCGGTGGCACGCGCGGCCGTCCAGGAGCCGGTGAGCACGGCCCACTCGCCGCTCGCGGGCCGGGCGTCGATGCCGGCCTTGCGCCCGGCGGTCATCCCGCGGGCCCAGGCCGGGAGCGGGGCCTGGGCGCCGGGAAGCCCGCCCGGTCCCAGACGTGACTCGACGAGCCGGCGGTGGACGTGGCGGGCGTCGCCGGGGCGGTCCTCGGGACGCTTGGCGAGCAGGTCCAGGACCACCTCGTCGAAGTAGCCGGGCAGCTCGGGGCGGTGCTCGCGCAGCGGCACGGGCGCGTTGTCGCGGTGGCCGACCAGCACCGACCAGGAGTCGCCGAGGTCGAAGGGCGGGGCGCCGGTGGCGATCTCGTACAGGACGCAGCCGAAGGAGTAGAGGTCACTGCGGTGGTCGACCTCGCCGCCCGCGATCTGTTCGGGCGACATGTAGTGCGGGGTGCCCATGGCCATGCCGCCGCCGGTGAGCTTGGCGGTGAAACCGATGTCGTGGGCGAGGCGGGCGATGCCGAAGTCGCAGATCTTCACGGTGCCGTCGGTGAGCCGCATGATGTTGGCGGGCTTCAGGTCCCGGTGGACGACGCCCTGGTCATGGGTGTAGCCGAGGGCGGCGGACATCTGCTCGGCGATGTCGACGACCATGTCCACGGGGAGCGGGCGCTTGTCGTTGTCCTCCAGGAGCTGGCTGAGGTTGCGGCCTTCGAGGAGCTCCATGACCAGGTAGAGGGGGCCGCCCGCGGCGCTGTCGTCGCCGAAGTCGTGGACGACGGTGACACCGCGGTGCTGGAGGGACGCGGCCACGCGCGCCTCGCGCCGGAACCGCTCGCGGAGCACCTGGGTGAAGTGGGCGTCCTGCTCGGCGCCGATCGGCTTGAGGCACTTCACGGCGACCTGCCGGCCCAGCGATTCGTCGCGGGCGCGCCACACCTCGCCCATGCCGCCGCGCCCGATCAGATCGAGTGACCGGTACCGGCCCTGGATCAGTCTGGACTCCGCCATGTCTTAAAGCCGCCCCCGTTGTCGCGCTACGCCCTCCCCGGCCGGTCCAGTATGGCCGCTGATGTACGCAGTGTGTACGGCGAGGGGCGGCTCCCGGGGCCCATGCGGCGCATCGCTTTCAAGATGTGACCTGGAGGCAGCTGCCAGCGTAGACCTGCGGGAATGGTGCGCAGTACGCGCCCGGTGAGGCGCAGGCGCCGGGTGACGCTGCGTGGTGCCGGTGCGGGCCGCCCGTACAGCTGGTGCGCCCAGCCGGGGAGGGAACCGTACGCCAGACCCGCGAGGGGTGGCCACAGCAGGTTTCGGCCACGCACGAGGAGGGGGTGGACGGGCGGGGCGCGCAGGAAGTCGTCCACGGCGAGGGCGTCGGGGCCCGCGGCGAGGGCGGGGCGGATCCGGTCGAAGTACGCGGCGAGCCCGGCGGTGTCGGCGGGCACCGCGGCCGGGTCGAGTCCTACGAGGCGGGCGTTCACGCGGTTCTCGTCGACGTAGCGGTCGGCCTGGGCGGGTGTGAGGGGGACGCCGGAGCGGCGCAGGACGTGCAGGAAGCTGTCGATCTGCGCGCAGTGGATCCACAGCAGCAGCCCGGGGTCGTCCACGGGGAAGCGTTCGCCGGTGGCCGGATCGGTGGCCGACAGTTTGCTGTGGATCGTGCGGACGCGCAGGCCCGCGCGCTCGGCGGCCTCGGTGGTGCCGTAGGTGAGGGTGCCGACGAAGTCGGCGGTGCGCAGCAGGCGTCCCCAGGCGTCGGGACTGCCGCCGTACCGGTCGAATGCGGCCGAATTCTCCATGACCCCGCGGACGGCGCGCGGGTGGAGGGCCTGGAGGTAGAGCGCCCGGATCCCGGCGATCCACATCATCGGGTCGCCGTGGCACTGCCAGGTGACGGACGACGGGCCGTACAGCCCCGGATCAGCCACGGGTCCGGGTCCGGTCGCGGTGTTCCCCATCCCGTACCTCCCCGTCGCAGGCGCCCGGCGGCTCCAGCCTACCGATCCGGGGCGGCCGTCAGCGATGCGTATGGAGCGGGCCCACGACCGTCAAGGTCCCGTCAGGGGCCGGGGTGGAGGGCGCCGGGGCGGGGATAGCTTCGGCGTCACCGACCGATCGAACACCGATCGCGGCCCTCCAGGAGGACCCCATGTGCCTGATCCATTACGCCGAGGACCCCGAGCCCGAGCCCGAGGACCCCGACCCGGCGGACCCCGGGCCGGATCGCCCCGGGCCGGAGGGACGGGTCCCGGCCGGGCTCCCGACCGGGCTGCTGTACGTGCCCGTCCGGCCGGGAACGGCGGAGGTGGTGCTGCGGATGTTCCGCACCCCGCTGGGCGAACGCACCGCCGTCGGATTCACCCGCACGGAGCTGCTGGCCGCGACGCTCGGACCGCACGCCCCCTGGATCCGGCTCTCCGCATCCGCGCTCCGGGCGCTGGCCGCTCCCCTCGGCACGTCCCTGCTGACGATCGACCCGACCTTCTCGGCACCCGCCGTCACCCCGGTGCCGGAACGCCCCGGGGTCGCCCGGGCCGCGGTCCGCACTCTCTGAGGGGAAGCTCTCCATGACCACGACCGAATTCCGCGGGGCCGTCACCACCGGCACGGACGACCTCTCCGTCTGGCCCGCCTCCACAAACCGCCTTCCGCACGGTGGACTGGCCGTCGGCGGGGTGTCCCTGGCGGATCTCGCCGAACGCTTCGACACCCCGGCGTACGTGCTGGACGAGGGCGAGGTGCGGGGGCGCTGCCGGACCTACCGCGACGCCTTCCCGGAGGCCGAGGTGCTCTACGCGGCCAAGGCGTTCCTGTCCCGGGCCATGGTGCGCTGGGTGGGCGAGGAGGGCCTGGGGCTCGACGTGTGCTCCGCCGGCGAGCTCGAACTCGCCGTCACCGCGGGCTTCCCGGCCGATCGGATCGTCCTGCACGGCAACGCGAAATCGCCCCGCGACATCGAGGCGGCGCTGCGGCTCGGCGTCGGCCGGATCGTCATCGACAGCCCTTCGGAGATCGCGCGGCTGGCCGCGGCCGTCGGAACGGGCGGCCGTCAGAGGGTTCTGGTCCGGGTGGTCCCGGGCGTCTCGGCCGGCGGCCACGAGAAGATCCGGACGGGGACGGACGGCCAGAAGTTCGGCCTGTCGGCGGGCGACGGCTCCGCTCAGCACGCGATCGCCCGCATCCTCGGCCAGCCGCAGCTCGACCTCGCCGGCCTGCACTGCCACATCGGCTCGCAGATCACCGAGGTCAAGCCGTACGTGACCGCGGTGCGCCGGATGGTGGGCGTGATGGCCCAGGTGCACCGGACCCACGGCGTGGCGCTCCGCGAGCTGGACATGGGCGGCGGGCACGGGGTGGCCTACCGGCCGGGGGAAGCGGCTCTCGACACCGTCGCCCTCGCGCGCCGGCTCCGTACGGAACTGGTGGCCGGCTGCGCCGCCGCGGGGCTGCCCGTGCCGCGGCTGGCCATCGAGCCGGGGCGCGCGATCGTGGGCCCGGCGGGGGTGGCCCTGTACCGGGTGCTGGCCGTCAAGCACTCCGGGGAGCGGGTGTTCGTGGCCGTGGACGGCGGGATGAGCGACAACCCGCGGCCCGCGCTGTACGGGGTGCGCTACGCGCCCCGCCTCATCGGGCGCCGTTCGGCGGCCGATTGCCGTACGGCCACGGTCGTGGGCCGTCACTGCGAGGCGGGCGACATCCTGGCCTCGGACGTTCCCCTGCCCGCGGACGTCCGGCCGGGCGATCTGCTGGCGGTGCCGGTGGCGGGCGCGTACCAGCTGTCCATGGCCTCGGGCTACAACCTCGTGGGCCGCCCTCCGGTGATCGCGGTCCACGAGGGAACGGCGCGCCTGCTCGTCCGGCGCGAGACCCTGGACGATCTCCGCCGCCGGGACGTCGGGGCGTGAGGACCGTCCTGTTCCGGGTTTCGGCGGCATAGAGTTGCGGGGTGCAGCTCTACACGATCGGCGAGGCCGCCCGACTCCTCCGCGTCAGCACCGACACCGCCCGGCGCTGGGCGGACGCGGGCCGCTTCCCGACCCTGCGGGACGGCAACAGGCGGATGGTCGAGGGCGTCCATCTGGCCGCCTTCTGCGTGGCACTCGCCCGGGAGGCCGCCGAGGGCGACGCCGAGTCCGCCACCTCGGCCCGCAACGCCCTGCCCGGGATCGTGACGGCGGTGACGCTCGGGGAGGTCGCCGCCCAGGTCGAGATCCAGGCCGGCCCGCACCGCGTGGTCTCCCTGCTGACCCGCGAGGCGGTCGAGGAGCTCGGCCTCGCGGTCGGCGTGCAGGCCGTCGCCCGTGTGAAGTCCACCAGCGTCCACATCGACCTCGACTGAACGCACCCGCGCACCCCGGGTCTTCGCCTTCACCCTCACCGTCGCCGTCGCCTTTGCCTTCGCCCTCGGTCAGTCCTTGTCGAGGGGCTTGTCCAGTTCCGCGTCGAGGGCGAGGGCCGCGACGATGAGGGCGAGATGGGTGAAGGCCTGCGGGAAGTTGCCCAATTGCTCTCCGGTGGGGCCGATCTCCTCGGCGAAGAGCCCCACGTGGTTCGCGTAGGTGAGCATCTTGTCGAAGGCGTAGCGGGCCTGTTCGGCCCGGCCGGCCCGGGCGAGGGCGTAGACGTAGAGGAAGCTGCACAGGGAGAAGGTGCCCTCCGAGCCCCTCAGTCCGTCGGGCGAGGCGGCGGGGTCGTAGCGGTAGACGAGGCTGTCGGAGACGAGTTCGCCGTCCATGGCCTCCAGGGTGGACAGCCAGCGCGGATCCTTCGGGGCGATGAAGCCGACCAACGGCATCATCAGCAGGGAGGCGTCCAGGACGGTGGTGTCGTAGTGCTGGACGAACGCCCGGCGCTCCTCGCTCCACCCGAGGGTCATGATCTGCTGCAGGATCGCGTCGCGGGCGGCGGTCCACCGGGGGATGTCGGCCGGGCGGGCGAGCTCGGTGGCCTGGCGGATGCCGCGGTCCAGGGCGACCCAGCACATGAGGCGGCTGTAGGTGAAGTCCTGCTGACCGCCCCGGGTTTCCCAGATGCCCTCGTCCGGTCGGTCCCAGTTGTCGCACAGCCAGTCCAGGACGCCGGCGAAGTACCGCCAGGCGTCGTAACCGGCCGCCTCGGCGGTCCGGCCCACCTGGGCGAGCGCGTAGATGGCCTCTCCGTAGATGTCCAACTGCAGCTGCCCGGCGGCGCCGTTGCCCGCGCGCACCGGGGCCGAGCCACGCCAGCCCGCCAGGTGGCCGAGGACCTCTTCGGTCAGGTACGGGTCCCCGTCGACGCGGTACATGATCTGCAGCGGCTCGCCGTTGGGGGCTCCGCCGTCCTGTACCCGTTTCTGGAGCCAGCCGCGGAAGGCGTTCGCCTCGTCGCTGAAGCCGAGGTCGGACATGGCCCGCACTGCCAGGGAGGCGTCACGGACCCAGGTGTAGCGGTAGTCCCAGTTGCGCTCGCCGCCCTCTTCCTCGGGCAGGCCCGTGGTCGCGGCGGCGATCGGCGCGCCGGTGGGCGCGTACGTCATGAGCTTGAGGGTGATGGCGGAGCGGTTGACGATCTGCTGCCAGCGGCCGCGGTAGGTGCAGCCCCCGACCCAGCCGTGCCAGAAGCGGCGGACCGCGGAGAACTCCTCGGCCAGGCCGTCGGGGGTCGGCGGCGGTGGAGCCTCGCCTCCCGCCTCGTCTCCCGTGTTGCACACCGTCAGGACGGCGGCGGCGCGTTCACCGGCCGACAGGGTCGCCGTGGCCCGTACGTCGTCCCCGTCGGCCTCCAGCGCGAGGCGGCCGACGGTCTGCAGGTGGGCGGTGATGCCCGGCCCCTCGAAGTGCGCGCCCGTACCGTCCAGGACGAGCTCGTGGTGTGCACGCCCGTAGTCGAAGCGCGGGCGGCACTCCAGCGCGAAGCGCACGGAACCGCGTACCACGCGCAGCACGCGTACCACCCGGTGCCGGTCGGTGACGGTGTGCGGCGCGTCGACGGGCATGAAGTCGACCACCTCCCCCACGCCCTCACGGGTCAGGAACCGGGTGATCAGGACGGCCGTGTCGGCGAGGTAGAGCTGGCGGGTGACGACACCGCCGTCCCCGGCTTCCGGTGTGTCCGCGGTGGCCGCGGTGATCGCGAACCGGCCGCCGCGGTCGTGGTCGAGGAGCGCGGCGAAGACACTGGGCGAATCGAAGCGGGGCGAGCAGAACCAGTCCAGCACGCCCTCCGAGGAGACCAGCGCGCACGTCTGCAGGTCCCCGATCAGACCGTGCTCGGCAATGGGCGGATAGGGGCGCATCACCCCTCCACGGATCGCGGGGCGGCCCTCGGTCTCATTCTCGGGGCCTGCGCCGGTGATCGCCATGCGGACCGGGGTCGCGGTCCGGGCCGTGGCAGGGTGAAGGCATGACGACGCACCACGAGCACCCCTCCCCGCCCAGCACCGCACCGTGGTCGGACACCGACACGGTCCACCCGGACCTCGCCGCGGCCAAGGCACTCGTCTACGACCCCTGCGGATTCTCCTGCTCGCTGCCGGTCCCCGAGGCCGAGGGCGCCGCGTACGCAGCCCACGCCTTCACCCTGGACGGCCTCGCCGTCCGGTTCCGCGCGGCCAGGACGACCCCCACGAAGGTCGGCCAGTTCGTCACCGTCTGGAAGCGGTCCCCCGCCGGGCCGATCCAGCCCTTCGACGCAGCGGATCCCGTGGACCTCTTCGTCATCGGCGTCGGCGACGCTCACCACCTCGGCCAGTTCGTCCTCCCCATGGAGGCGCTCCGCCGCCACGGCGTCGTCTCGACGGACGGCTCCGGCGGGAAGCGTGCCTTCCGCGTCTACCCGCCCTGGGTCACCACCGCCAACCGTCAGGCCGACCGTGCTCAGGCATGGCAGCTGGACCACTTCCTGCACCTGCACCGGGACCGGCCCGTCGACCTGGACCGTGCCCGGGAGCTGTACAAGTGAGCCGGCCGGTCAGCGGTGCGCTGCACCACGTCGAGCTGTGGGTGCCGGACCTCGACCGCGCGATCGCCTCGCTGGGCTGGCTCCTGGAGGAACTGGGCCACACCCCTTTCCAGCACTGGGCCGACGGCCGCAGCTGGCGGCTCGGGCCGACGTACCTGGTCGTCGAACAGTCCCCGGCGCTCACCGCGGACCGGTACGACCGCTGCCGGCCGGGGCTGAACCACCTGGCCTTCCACGTCGAGGACGCGGCCGCGGTCGAGCGACTGGCGCAGGAGTCGACGCGACACGGCTGGCACCTGATGTTCCCGGACCGCCATCCGTACGCCGGCGGCCAACAGCACTGCGCCGCCTACCTGGAGAACGACGACGGCTTCGAGGTCGAACTGGTCGCGATCCCGTCGCCCGGCTGACGGCCGCGACCGCCCGCTGCCGGTTCAACCACGCGACTGCGCCACAGACGTGCGGGCCGTGCGGGCCGTGCGGGCCCGGCCGTCAGGTGCGGGGGCCGGCCCCGAGGCTGCGCCGGATGGCGACGAATCCGGGCTCCGCACGCGGGACGGGCTGCTGGAGCATCTCCTCGGCAGCCCGCTCCGCGGCCGTACGGCCACGCACGGCACGCACCTCCTGCTCGTCGTCGGGGCGGTTCGGTCCGTGCCCGAGAGGGCGGCGCATGGTGTTCACCACCGAAGTCTCGCAGCCCTCCTGACGACCTGTCGGGCGGGGGCGCCGTGGTGCGCCGTGGTGCGCGCAGTCAACGGCTGCCCGCTCTGCGGGGACCTGTCCCCTCCGCGTCGGTCAGCTGGTGCGGAAACTGCTGGTGTACACGTCCGTACGGTTCTGTGGTGCTCCGGAGTTGGTCTCGGTGAGCACCGCGCGTACTCCCTCGCCGTCCGCCACCAGGCCCTGGTAGTCGCCGAGGAAGTAGCCCCCGGCGAACGGTGCCTGCAGCCAGTCGAAGATCCGCGAGATGCGTCGCTCGGTCCGGCGCTTCGGGTCTCCGTGCGGCAGGGTGGCCAACTGGTAGGCGGTGGGCAGGGTGGTGGTGTCGCCCGGCTCCAGGAAGCGCAGGTCGTAGTAGGTGAGTGCGACCGTGCCCCGCTCGTCGACCGCGATCGACGGGGAGAAGGCCGGCACGTCCTTCGGGCTGATCAGCTCCGGGGCTCCCCAGGTGCGTCCGCCGTCGGTGGAGCGCACCAGCTGGACGGAGTCGAACCTGCCGCCGGAGAAGTCCGAGCCCTCGTACGCCATGTAGAGCGTGCCCGTCTTCGGGTCGACGGCCGGGCTGGGCAGCGTGGACGCGGCGCGCAGCAGCTTGGTGGGGTCGTTCGGGTCGACCTCCGGTACGGAGGTGTCCTTGGCCACGGTGACCGGGGCGCTCCAGGTCTCTCCGGCGTCGGTCGAGGTGACCATCTCGTAGCGGGCTTCGACGACGGTGCTCAGGTCGTCGGAGTGGGTGATCCGGTCGAAGAAGTCGTACAGGGCGCCGGTGTGCCGGTCGACGACGATCAGATGGCCGATGGTCTGGGTGTTGGGCACGGTGCCGGTGTCGACGAAGGGCCGGGCCCCGCTCCAGGTGCGGCCGCCGTCGCGGGTGACGGAGATGTAGCCCGGACCGTCGAGGGAGCTGGGGCCGGGCGGGTCGTTGTCGAGGCGGTTCCAGACCTGGTAGGCGGTGCCCTCGCGGATCGGGTCGGCGGTGAGCGAGGGCTTGTCGTTGAAGAACGGCTGCTCGTCGACGTGTGTGGTGGTGAGGTTCTGCCAAGTGCGGCCGCCGTCGCGGGACGTGGCGGCCAGGAGGCCGGTGCGCGTGCTCTTGATGAAGTCGACGCCCTCGCCGCTCGCGTAGACGGTGCCGTCGGGTCCGGTGCTCACCCAGGGGTCGGTGGCCCGTTCGAAGTCCGCGCCGCCGGGGGCGCACAGGCTGAACGGCAGCGTGCTCCGGTGGAAGGTGTGGCCGTCCGTGGTCCAGCCGGCCACCAGGCCACGGGCGCCGCCGTCGTTCCAGCGGTCCTGCTGGAACACGGTGACCACGCGCTTGGAGTCGCGCGGATCGACGGACAGGTACGGCTCGACCTCGGTGGCCGGGTGGACGATGCTGTCGGGGGACCTGGCTCCGATGGTGCAGTTCGCGTACGGGTCGCCGTGGGACACCTTGACCAGTGGTGCGCCGTCGGGGTTCCGCTCTGCTGCGGCGGGAGTCGCGCCGGTGACCGTGACGAGCAGGAGTGCGGCGGTGGTGACGGCGGTCAGGGGCAGGAAGACGCGCATGCAGAATTTCCTCCGGGCCTGTCGGCTGGGGCACGGGACCGCCGTCATCGGGCGGCCCGGGGCGCGGAGGCGTACCGGAACGCGAGGGTGGGGCGACTCCGCTTGGTCCTTTTCGGCGTTGCAGCCGGTGCCCTTGATGGGCCGAACGACGGAGTCGTCCCCGGAGTCGTCACCGGGGTCGTCGAGGAGCAAGGCGAAGCCGACCGGCGGGTGCACCGTGCACCGCGCCGGTCGGCTCCTTGGTCGTGCTGTTACTGCGCCGTCCCGTGGGCCCCCGGAGAGGGCCGTGGGCCGTGGGCCGGTTGGCGACGCCGGCGGGTTCGGCCTTGGCCGGGACGGGTTGGTGGAGCGGGCTGAACTGCTGGACCTCTTCCGGGGTGGGGATGAGTCAGGGCATCGGCAGAGGACCGCTTCGATGCGGACTGCGGCGCGATGGCGTCCACCGTCGCGGGTACCGCGGTGTCGAGACGGGCGCGGGCGATCCGCCCAGCGGTGGCCCGCGGGCCGTCACCCCGTACGCACCGCGCCGGGTGCACCGGCCGGACCGCTTGCCCAGCCGTGCGCCGACCGGTCAGGTGGCCGACCGGTCAAGTGATCGTCTGCGTGGTCCCGTCAGGCAGCGCGCAGGTGTAGCCGGCGTAGGGGCGTGCAACGACCTGTCCGCCGGCGGCCGTGCACTCGTCTCTGGAGATGTTCGGAGACGAGGCGGCCCCGGCGCTGACAGCGCCGACGGCGCTCATGCCGGCCAGGGTTGCCGCGGCCAGGGCGAGGCCCAGGATTCTTCGCATGCGCATGACTTCCTCCTCCTCTCAGGCGCCTTCGTTCGGCCTTCGGGAAGGACAAGTCTCAAGACGACGGCGCCCTCTTACTCAGCATGGGCGCTCCGCATGAGGCCCGCGAGGCGGGGCTGGGCGCCGCACCCGGGTGGTGACTGTCCGGCCCCGGAGAGGCATGACGTCACCGGTCTCGACCGGCCGCATCCGACCGGTGCCGGCGGGCGGCTGCCGCACGCGGTCCTCTAACGCGGTTCGTGGGCCGCCGCCCGGCAGGCACCGGTCGCGGCGCCGCCCGCCACTCCGGCTCCGGTCAGCCCGGTCACACAACTCTGCAGGTCTCCGACCACGCCACGGCTGCAGGCCGCTGCGACGGAGTCGGAATCGGTGGCACCGGCCTGTTGGGCCATCTGTGTGCAGGCGGGGATGTCCGCCCGGACCGCGGGAGCGGTGAGGACCGCACCGCCGAGGGTGAGGGTCAGGCCGGTGAGGGCACCGGCGATACGGGTCGACGTGCGCATGGGACGCACCTGCCTTCCGGGTTGGTCGCGCGGTCCTGGTCACGGCGGGCCGGATCCACGCGGTGAGGCCGCCCGGCAGCGCTCGGCGGGTGGTGCCCCGGCCGAAGGGCTCACAGGCTGACCGCACGACTGGGACGCACTCGGACCTGCACTCGCGGGCCCCTCACTCCAGCGTCGCATCCTCTCCCCCGCCCGTCCTGGGCACCCTGGGCGGGCGGCCGAGCCGAGTAACTGCGATGGTGCGAAGCGCGGTAGGCGACCCGTCCGGCCGGCCAGCGCGCCGGTGGGAGGCCAAGGCGCCGCCGGGGAGAGCGAAGCCCGGCAGGACCGCGGCGCATGCCGGTCTCCAGCATGTCGCCACACCGGACCAGCCCCGCCCAAGGAGCCGCACCGACCGCCGTTTTCGCTCGTCAGCGGCGGGCGAAGCCGCCGAATGGCCCAACACGACGTGCCACCCACATGGGTGAGAAGCTGAAGAGTGCCCCAACTGAGGCAATCCGAGAAAGGGGCGGTCAGTTCGTTCTCCTCCTGGGGAGGGAGTCAGGAACGGGCGGCGTCGGCTCGGTACTTGAGCTGACAGTGGACTTCAACGATGCCCTCGACGGAGTGGGTGAGGCGTTCGGCCAGGGGGATCAGGGCGCCGTCGCGGACCTGGCCGGTCAGGGTGGCGATGCCTTGGGCCACGGTGACCTTGACCGCTTCGTGGGAGAGGGGGAAGAGGCGATCGACGACGGTGCGGCGGATCTCGGTGGCGAGTTCGTCGTCGGTGCGGAGGAAGACCTTGAGGAGGTCGGCGCGGCTGACGATGCCCTTGAGGGTGCCGTCGGCATCAACGACAGGGAGGCGCTTGATGTGCCGGTCGGCCATGAGGCGGGCGGCCCGGGGCAGGGTGGCATCGGGCCGGATCGTGACGGCCGGGGTGGTCATCAGGTTCTCGGCGCGGGTGGAGCCGGCCTTGGCGGTGTCGCCGAGGCGGCGCATCTGCTCGATCAGGCCCGGCTGGTGCTCGTGGAACTCCTCCTTGGGCAGGAGATCGGCCTCGGAGACCACGCCGACGACGTGGCCCTCGCCCTCGATGACGGGTAGGGCGGTCACCTTCCACCGCTCCATCGCGGTGGCGATGTCCTTGAAGCCGGTCGAAGGGGTGACGGCGATGACCTTGGTGGTCATGACGTCGGCGACGGTGTAAGGGGTGGAGGTCATGGCGAAGTCCTCAGTGTGCGTGGGCGAGCGGGGTGCCGCTGCCGTGAGGGGCGAACAGGTCGAGGAGGCGGGTCCGCGCGGAGCCGAGTCGGTCTCGGCCCGCTGGTACGCCTTGGGGATTCGGGTGCCGGCCGGGAGGGTCACCGGGTGGGAGGGTCACCGGGTGGGAGTGGGCGAGCAGGGCTTCTCGGGCTTCCGGTGCCATGGCTGTGAGGATGGTGTGCATCGTGTGGTCGACGTCGTCGTCGTAGAGCGGCTTGGCGGGCCGGTGCTTGGACCAGCCGTGCTGGTTGGCGTGCTCGGCGGCCTCCATCTGGAGGCGGGCGCTGTCGCGGAGCACGATCTCGGCGAGACGGGCGGCGGTGGCGCTGGTCAGGATCGGTCCGCGGAAGCCGTGCCGGACCAGTCGCGGCAGGTACCCGCAGTGGTCCAGGTGGGCGTGCGTGACGACGACGGCGTGGATGTCCGAGGCGTCGCACGGCAGCTTGTCCCGGTTGCGGCGGCACAGGTCCGCGACACCCTGGAAGAGTCCGCAGTCGACGGGGATCCGGGCGTGGTCGCTCTCGACCAGGAACTTGCTGCCGGTGACCGTCCGCACTCCGCCGAGGAACCTCAGCAGGGCCGGGCGGGCGGAAGCAGGGGACGGGGCTGACCGGGACATGGCAGCAGCCCTCCTTTCGGAACGGATGCCGGTCTCCACCGTCGCACCGGGACACCCTGTCCGCCGGGTACCGACCGGTCCCGGGTAGGGACCGACCGGCCCAAGCGGGACGGAGGGATACGGGCACAGCCTGATCGTGACCCCCTCCCGCACAGCGCACAGAGAGAAGGCCGCGCCATGAAGGCACTCGTCTTCCACGGGCCCGGACAGACCTCCTGGCAGGACGTCCCGGACCCCTCCATCAAGGACGCCGCCGACGCGATCGTCCGGGTCGACGCCGTCACCATCTGCGGCACCGACCTGCACATCATCAAGGGCGACGTCCCAGAAGTGACGCCGGGCCGCATCCTGGGCCACGAGGCCGTCGGCACCGTCGTCGAGACCGGCGGCGACGTGCGCAGTGTCCGCCCCGGTGACCGCGTCCTGATCTCCTGCATCTCTGCCTGCGGCCGCTGCCGCTTCTGCCGTGAGGGCCACTACGGCCAGTGCCGCGGAGGCGGCGGCTGGGTCCTGGGCCACACCATCGACGGCACCCAGGCCGAGTACGTACGCGTCCCCTTCGCCGACCTCTCCGTCCACCCGCTGCCCAGTGCCCTGGCCAGCCACGACGCCGTACTGCTCGCCGACATCTTCCCGACCTCCTACGAGGTCGGCGTGCTCAACGGCAACGTGCGCCCCGGCGACACCGTCGTCGTGGTCGGCGCCGGACCCATCGGCCTGGCCGCCATCGCCACCGCACAGCTCTACAGCCCCGGGCGGATCATCGCCGTCGACCTCGCCGCCGCCCGGCTCGCCGCCGCGCGCGACCTCGGCGCCGATGCGACCGTGAGCGCCGACGAGGAGCCCGAGCGGCTGGTGGAGGACCTCACCGACGGGCTCGGGGCGGACACGGTCATCGAGGCCGTCGGCGTGCCCGAGGCGTTCGAGATGTGCACCCGCATGGTCCGCCCGGGCGGCCGGGTCGCCAACATCGGCGTCCACGGAAGGCCCGCCGTCCTCCACCTCGAAGACCTGTGGATCAAGGACGTCACCATCACCACCGGCCTCGTCGACACCCACTCCACCCCCATGCTGCTGCGCATGATGGCCGCCGGCCGCCTGCCCGGGGCCGCGATGGTCACCCACCGCTTCGAGCTGGACCAGATGGAAGAGGCGTACGACGTCTTCTCCCGCGCCGGCGAAACCGGCGCCCTCAAGGTCGTGCTCGGCGGACCGCAACACGACACGGTCGCCGTACCGCCGCAGGAGCAGTGAGCGCCGTGAAGAGCATGCCGAGTACCCGTCCCCAGCAGTCCGGGGAGATGGCCGGACGCACCGACCTGGGCCGCCGCCTGGCGGCCCGCCGTGAAGCCCTCGGTCTGAGCCGCGACGAACTGGGCCGGCGGTGCGGCGCCGACGGCACGTACATCGCCTACCTGGAGGAGCGTGCCGCCAGTCCTGCCATCGGCACCCTCGTACGGGTGGCCGACGCCCTCGGCCTCACCGTCGACGATCTGACCGGAGCCGGCGCCCTCCGCGTCGCCGGCCGGTCCACCGCCCGGCGCGACAGTGCGCTCGTACCGCTGGACGAGACCGAATGCCGGCGGCTGCTCAACACGCACGGCGTGGGCCGCATCGCCATCTTCACGCCCGAAGGCCCGGCCGTCCTCCCCGTCAACTACCTCGTCGCAGGTCCCGACATCGCCTTCCGCACGTCCGCGGAAGCCGTCACGGCCGGAGCGGCCGGAACAGAGGCCGCCTTCGAGATCGACAACATCGACGACGTGACCGCCAGTGGTTGGAGCGTGCTGGCAGTAGGTGAACTGGCGGCCGTCACGGACCCGCACGATCACCACCGCCTCAACACCGCGGCCCGCTCCCAGCCCTGGGCCGGCGGCCCGCGCAACCACTGGATGAGGCTCACCCCCGCCCGGATCACCGGCCGTCGCGTGGTACACGACTGATGAACGGCCTACGCGCGGTCGTCTTCGACACCGACGGAGTGCTCCTCGCCACGGCGGACCGCCACGCGGCCGCCTGGAAGGAGACCTTCGACGGCTGCCTCCCCGAGTGGCAGCCATCGCGCGCCGGTGCACGACCGCGCCCGTTCGACGCCGTCCGCGAGTACCGCGAGCTGGTCGACGGCAAGGCCCGCCTCGACGGCGTACGCGCCTTCCTCGCTGCCCGCCACATCCACCTCCCGCCCGGGGCACCCGGGGATCCGCCCGGGTGCGCCACCGTCCACGCGGTCGCCGCCCGCAAGGAGGAGGTCTTCTCCGCGATGGTGCGGACCGAAGGAGTCCGTACCTTCGACGACGTGCGGCCCGCGCTCCAGGAACTCCGGGAGAAGGCGGTCCTGTGCGCAGCTGTCTCGGCTTCCCGGCACGCCCGCTCCCTCCTGGCATCCGCAGACCTGATCGGCTGCTTCGACGCCCTGGTGGACGGCCGGGAGGCGGCCGCACTCTCACTTCCGGGCAAACCCGAACCTGCACTCTTTCTTGAGGCTGCCGGCCGTCTTGGCGTGCCTCCCACACACGCCGCCGTGGTGGAGGACGCTCTCGCCGGCGTCGAGGCGGGACACCGGGGCGGATTCCGGTTGGTGGTGGGACTCAACCGCGCGGACGACCCACGCATGAGGGACGCCCTGGGCGCGCACGGCGCCGATCTCGTCCTCCCCGACCTCAGTGGGCTGCCCGCGGTACTCGAAGGCGATCGCCCGTGACCACCACCGCCTGGCGCTGGGAGTACCACCGCTACGACCCCAAGACCGAGCGGCTGGTCGAGTCCCTGTGCGCCCTGGGCAACGGCCGCTTCGCCACCCGTGGTTCATCCCCCGAGAGCGTCGCCGACGACATCCACTACCCGGGCACCTATCTCGCCGGCTGCTACAACCGGCTCGCCTCCACCGTCGGCGGACGAACGGTCTCCAACGAGGACATGGTCCGGCTGCCGGACTGGACCGCGCTGCGGTACCGCTGCCTGCCTGACGGCGCACCGCCCGGCGACTGGCTCACACCCGACCACCCTGCTCTGCGCCACAGTCACGTATCGCTGGACCTGCGCGCCGGTACGCTGACCCGCCGCATGCTCTTCCACGACGCCGAAGGCCGCCGCCTGGGCGTCACGCACACCCGTCTCGTCCACATGGGCGACCCGTACCTGGCCGCGCAGAACACGGTCTTCAGAGCGTACGGCTGGAGCGGCAGGATCGAGATCGAGTCCGTACTCGACGGCGACGTCACGAACGCGGGAGTCGACCGCTACCGCGCCCTGGCCGGGCGGCATCTCGTCGAGCACCGGGCCGGGGTGGAGGCGGAGGGCACCGCCTGGCTGTCCTGCACCACCGCCACATCCCGGGTACGGATCGGGCTCGCGGTCCGGACATCAGCACGTCCTCTGGCACCGGTAGGCAGGGCATGCACAGCCACCACCGCCACACAGACGCTCATCCTGCCGATCAAGCGGGCCACGCCGGTCGTCGTCGTGAAGACCGCCGCCCTGTGCACCTCGCTCGACCGCCCCTGGGCCGATCCCGTGCGACGCAGCATCGACTGCGCCACGCACGCCCCGGACTTCCCCTCGCTGCTGGCCTCCCACCGTGCGTCCTGGCAACGGCTCTGGAACGAAGGCGAGTTGAAGGTACCGGGCGAGACGGGGAGGGTTCTGCGGCTGCACGCCTTTCATCTCCTGCAGACCCTCTCGCCACACACGGCGGAGCTCGACGCCGGCGTCCCCGCCCGCGGCCTTCACGGCGAGGCGTACCGGGGCCATGTCTTCTGGGACGAGCTGTTCGTCCTGCCCTACCTCGCCCTCCACCTCCCGGAGACCGCGCGCGCCCTGTTGATGTACCGGCACCGACGGCTCCCCGCGGCCCGGGAGGCCGCCCGCCGGGCCGGGGCGAAGGGTGCCATGTTTCCCTGGCAGAGCGGCAGTTCCGGATCCGAGGAGACACAGCGACTGCACCTCAATCCGCGCTCGGGCCGCTGGCTTCCGGACCACTCCCATCTCCAGCATCACGTGGGGTCGGCCATCGCCTGGAACGTGTGGCGGTACGGGCGGGCCACCGGCGACACCGGATTCATGCACGGCCCGGGCGCCGAACTCCTCCTGCACATAGCCCGCTTCTGGGGGGACGCGGCGACCTGGGACACCGGCCTCGGCCGCTACCGGATTCGCGGCGTCGTCGGCCCGGACGAATACCACGACGCCTACCCGGACGCCGCAGCTCCCGGCATCGACGACAACGCCTACACCAACGTCACCGCCGCCTGGGTACTGGCCCGCGCCCTCGATCTGTACGGGGAACTCCCGGCGGCCCGGCGCACCGAGCTCCTCACGCAGCTCGGCATCAGCCCCGACGATCTCACCGTCTGGGAGGACGTCTCCCGCCGCTTGTACGTGCCGTTCCACCAGGACGTGATCAGCCAGTTCCACGGTTATGGAGACCTCGCCGAGCTCGACTGGGAGGGCTACCGCGCCCGCTACCACGACATCCGCCGCCTGGACCGCATCCTGGAGGCCGAGGGCGACACGCCCAACCGCTACCAGGCGTCCAAGCAGGCCGACACTCTCATGCTCGGCCACCTCTTCCGCCCCGCGGAACTCGAACAACTGTTCCTTCGGCTCGGATACCGCCTCGACGACGACCTCTGGCGCAGGACGGTGGACCACTACCTGCGGCGCATCTGCCACGGCTCGACCCTCAGCAGCCTCGTCCACGGCTGGGTCCTCGCCCGGGAGCAGGGCCCGGACGCTTGGCGCTACTGCCAGGAAGCCCTGCTCGGCGACATCACCGACGTCCAGGGCGGCACCACCGGCGAAGGGATCCACCTCGGCGCCATGGGTGGCACCCTCGACCTCGTCGAGCGCGGCATCGTCGGACTCGAGCCCCACGGCGACGGCCTGCACATCGACCCGGTGCCCCTGTCCGAAGTGCCCGGGTCCTCGTTCTCGATCTCCTACCTGGGGCACCGGGACATCCGCATCCGGTTCCGGCCCGGCCGGCTCGGCATCAGCGTCCCCCGGTCGTCCCTTGGTCCAGTACCCCTGCTTCTGCCCGGAGACCGGCGCGAACACATTTCCGCAGGCCAGGAGCGGTGGTTCCGCCTCCCCAAGGGCTGACACGGCAGCCGCCCCCTGCTCGCGTGGCGGGGCGATCGCGATGCGCACACTGTGGATGTATCAGCCGTCGGAAGGGTGAACGGAATGGACAGGCAGCAAGAGGTTCCGCGGATCGTGGTGGGCGTCGACGGATCGCCCTCGTCCCAGGCCGCGCTGCGCTGGGCGGTCCGGTACGCAGGCCTGGTGGGTGGGCGAGTAGAGGCGGTCGCAGCGTGGGACCTGCCCGGTGCCGCGTCGTGGTCGGCCCCGGCGGTGGACACCACGTTCGACGAGGAAGAGGCCGAACAGCGTCTGGTCGAGGAGGTCCGCACGGTCCTCGGTGAGGACGGCGCCTCCTCCGTGCACCAGCGTCTGGTGCGCGGCAATCCGGTCGACGTCCTGGTGGATGCGGCAGAGGGTGCGGACATGCTGGTCGTGGGCAGCCGCGGGCGCAGCAGCTTCAGCCGAGCCCTGCTCGGTTCGGTGAGCCAGCAGACGGCACTCCACGCTCCGTGCCCGATCACCATCGTCCGGGCCGACGGACCCGTCGAATAGCCCCCACCTCGGCAAGCCCGACGTACGGGTAGTGGGCGACAGCTCCAGCGGCGCGATCTCCTCACCCCGGCGCGTGTATCGCCTGCCGCGACAGCGGGTGGCGGGGCGGGCCGGGGGCGGGGCCCCCCGCCCCCGAGTGGCGAGTTGCGCCCGCGGGGGGCCCGGAAGCCCCCCCCGGGCGGGGGTGGAAAAAAAGCAGATAAAAAAAACACA
>NZ_JBSGXU010000038.1:26186-53118 GCF_053610205.1 Streptomyces sp. NPDC054932
TGGTTTTTGTTTATAAGAGACCCCCCCGGGCGGGTGTAGCGCCGGCCGCGACCGGGGGGGGCGGCCCGGGCGGGCCCCGGCCCCCCGAGACCGATCTTCCGTAGTGCCTCCGGCGGGTGCCCGTACGGCAACCCGGGGACTGGCTTCTCACGCTCCATGAGCTGTGACGGCGCGGCAGCAGCGGGTGCCGCACAGCAGCCCTTGCCCTGCCAGGCGTCGCGGCCTTCCTTGATGGCGATGGCGGCGATGACCAGGGCGGCAAGCGGGTCGGCCCGGGACCACGCCGCCTTCCTCGTCCGCGCCGGCATCGACTCGATCTCCGTCGCCCCCGACAGCTTCGCCGCCGTCGAGCAGCACGTCGCCGCCGCTGAGGAGACCCGCTGCGGGGAGGACCGAATGGCCCCTGTCGGGATCCGTCCGGCCCAAGCGGACCAGCCGTCGGCCGCGTGACAGTGGCATCAGACCCGCACCACGGAATCAAGGAGCACCCGCCATGAGCACCAAGCGCGTCCTGGTCGCCTACGGCACCAAGCACGGCGCCACCGCAGGCATCGCCGAGCAGATCGGCGAGACCCTCCGCGAGGACGGTCTCGACGCCGTCGTGCTGCCCGCCGACGACGTCCACGACGTCCGCGCCTACGACGCCGTCGTCCTCGGCGGCTCCCTCTACGCCGGCCACTGGAGCAGCAAGGCCAAGCACTGCGCAGAACGCAACGCCGATTCCCTGCGGCACCGCCCGGTGTGGATGTTCAGCAGCGGCCCGCTCGACCGCTCTGCCGAGGAACACGACATCCCTCCGGTCTCATCGGTCGCCCGGGAGATGCAGCTGGTCGGCGCGCGCGAGCACATGACCTTCGGCGGCAGCATCACGGCCCACACCCCGGGCTTCCTCGCCAAGGCACTGACCCGCCAGGGCAAGGGCGGCGACTTTCGCAACCCCGAGCGGATCCAGAACTGGGCCCACCACATCAGCGCCGAGCTCGTCGCCGCCTGAAGGGACGGCCCGGCCCGGCACGCACCAGCACGGAGGTGTGCCATGCACCACCGGTCGAAAGGGACGGGGGCCAACCCGCTCAGGCGTGATGCCGACCGCACCCGGACCCGTATGCATGGCGCCTTCGCGCTGGCCTGCCTCCTGGCCGTCGTCGCCGGTTTCGCGCTCGGGCGGGCCGCCTGGACGGACGGCCACCGCACCGCCGAGAACGTCGCGCGCCACCGGCACACCGTGACGGCCACCACGGTCGGCGAGACCACGTACCGAGCCGGTGACCAGCCGAGCAGCCGACCGGTCCCCGTGGCGACCGCCACGTGGCACTACCCCTCGCAGCGCCCGCACACGGGAACCATCCCCGTTCCGGCTGGAACCCGGCACGGGGACACGGTCCGCCTGTGGGTCGACGAAAACGGCACCGCGGCCGCCGCGCCACCCAGCCAGGCCGACATCGCTCTGAACGCGGTGGGCATCGGCACCGGAGCGCTGGCCGGGATCGTGCTCGTCGGCGGCGCCCTCGTCGCCGTGCGCCTGCGGATCGTGGACGCGCGCAGCGCACGGTCCTGGGAATCCGAGTGGGCAGACATCGAGCCCCGGTGGTCCGGCCGCCTGCGCCCCGGACAGGGAGCCGGCGATGACTGAGACCGCCGCCGCCCCGGACCTCACGCCGGACCTCACTGCCCGGACGAGCGTCCTGAGGGAACTGCTGCGCGACATCGGCTTCTTCACCAACCCGCTGCTGCTCGCCGGCATCGCCTTCGAGCTCGTGTTCACCGCGGCGCTCGTGTACGCACCGCCGCTCCAGAACCTCTTCGGCACCGCCGCCCTCCCACTGGACGTCGTCCTCCTCATCGCGGTCCTCCCGCCGCTGGTCTGGGCGAGCGACGAGATCCGGCGCTGGGCCCGACGCCGACGCCACCGCTGCTCCTGATCCGACCGGAGGCACACCATGTCGCACACGAGCGAATGGAAGACCCACCTCTACCTCTTCGAGGAAGAGCACACGACCAAAGCCCGCGTCGAACTCGACACCGGCACCACCCGTCTCACGGGCCACGGCACCGCACGTTGCAACCCGACGGACAAGGACGTGCCCGAGATCGGCGACGAACTCGCAGCCGCCCGAGCACTGGAGAACCTGGCGCAACAGCTCAAGCGCACCGCCTACGGAGACATGGCAGCAGCGGGAGCCTCACCGCAGCACGCTCCCCTCACGGCCTACGACCTCGAGTGAGCGGGCAGGTCCCCAGCAGCGGGCTCAAACTGGACCCATGAGCGACGGGCCGGCGATCGAGCTGACCGGACTGACCAAGAGGTACGGGCCGGTCGTGGGAGTCGACCGTCTGAGCCTCACGGTGCGACCGGGCGAGGTGTTCGGCTTCCTCGGGCCGAACGGCGCAGGGAAGACGACCACGCTGCGATGTCTCACCGGCCTGCTCCGGCCCAGCGAGGGACGGGTGCGGGTGCTCGGGCTGGACCCGATCTCCGATCACCGCCGGGTGGCCCCGCATCTGGGGTACCTGCCGGGCGAACTGCGCCTGTACCCGGAACTCTCCGGAGCGGAAACGCTCGATCTGCTGTCCGCGCTCCAGGGAGCGCCCGTTCCGCGCCGCGGCGAGCTGTGCGATCGGCTCGGGCTGACGCCCGCGATCCTCGCCCGCCCCGTCGGGGGTTACTCACGGGGCATGAAGCAGAAGCTCGGGCTGGTGCAGGCGATGCAGCACGACCCGCACGTGGTGGTGCTCGACGAACCGACCGAGGGACTCGACCCGTTGGTCCAGGAGACGTTCTTCGCACTGCTGGGCGAGACCGCCACCGCCGGACGGACCGTCCTGCTCTCCAGCCACATCCTGCCGGAGGTGCAACGCACGTGCGAGCGGGTGGCGATCATCCGGGACGGGCAGCTGGTGACGGTCCAGAGCGTGGCCGGCCTGCGCGAGGCCCGGGCCCGGCGGATCAAGCTGTCCTTCGCGGACGGACAGGGGGCACGGCCCCTGGGCCACGCAGAGCGTTGGGCCCCGTGCTGGCATGGGGACCGAGCGGAGCTGCTCGTACCGCCGAGCGAAGTGGTGGGCGCGCTGCGCACACTGCTCGGCCTGCCGGTGGCCGACGTCACGGTGGAGGAAGCCGGGCTGGACGAGGCCTTCATGGACCTGTACCGCAACGGCGCCGTGCGGGAGGAGCCGTGAAACGGCAGTGGCCGCTGCTGTGGCTCGCCCTGTACCGGCGGCGCCGGATGCTGGCCGCCCTGATCATCGGGATGGTCGTCTTCGAGGCGCTCATCGTGGTGGTCGCCAACGCGATTCCTCCGGGTCAGCTCTTCTCCACAGGCGGCAAGGGACCGCCCTCCGCCTACCGGGCCTTCAGCGGGTCCAGCGGCGACGTATCGATCGCCAGCTACCCCGGGCTGCTGGGCGCCGGCCTCACCCACCCGTTCTGGATCGCCATGCAGCTCACCGCGATCGGTTCGCTCGCCGCGGCCGCCGTGGCAGCGGACGTGGAATCCGGGACCGTGGAACTGGTCATGGTGCGTCCCGTCAGCCGTACCCGGCTGCTGGCCGAGCGGACCGCCGCACTGGTGCTCGCGGCCCTGGCCCTGAACCTGGCAGCGACCCTCACGGTCGCGGCGGGGGTGGCGCTGTCGCCGGACATCCACCGTGCGGTGCCGCTCGGCGGAGTCTTCGCCGCCGGGGTCATGGGCCTCGGCTTCGCCCTGTGCCTGATCGGGCCGGCGATGGCCGTGTCGGCTGCGGGACGACGCCGGGCCCAGGTGATCGGCGCGACCATCGCGATCGGAGCCGTGGGATTCGCCGTCAACTTCATCGCACTGGCCTGGTCGCCCGCGGCATCGCTGAGGTTCCTCAGCCCGTTCCACTACTACGCCCCGGGCGACGCCCTGGCCGAAGGCGGCGTGCTCTGGCCCCAGCTCGGGATCCTCATCGGAACGGGAGTGCTGGGCATCCTGCTGGCTCACCTGATGCTCCAACGCCGAGACCTCGCGCCCTGAGCGGATTCGCCACTCGAGCGTCTACGCGTCTCCCGCCGGTTCCTGCTCCCGGATTTCCAGGACCTCGGTGACCGGGAGACCGATCCACGCCGCAGACACGCGCAGGTTGAACAGCGCTGCGGCGCAGCCGAGGTGGAGGCTGCGGTGCCTCGTGCCGGCCGTCCCCTCACGCGGCTACGGGCACGATGAAGTCCGTCTTGACGTCCACGACGCCCGGCACGGTGCCGGCGGCGCGCACGACGATGTCTTCCTGCGTGGGGTCCGGCAGCGACCCGTTGAGGTACACGATGCCGTTGGCGACGTGGACGTACACCTCGGCGGAACCCTGCGGGATCAGCTGGTACGTGATCAGTTCGCGGATCTCGGCGCCGATGTCCTCGTCCGGGCGCAGGTAGATCTTCAGCAGGTCGCCGCGGCTGACGAGACCGACCGGGCGGCCGTCGCCGTCGACCACGGGAAGGCGCTTGAGGTGGCCGCGGGCCATCAAGCGTGCTGCGGCGGGGATGGTGTCGTCCTTCGTGACGGTCACGGCCGGTCGGGTCATCAGCTGCCCGGCGGTGGTGCCGTGGGCAGTGTCGGTGCCTTGGGCCTTGAGCAGCAGGTCGGCTTCGGAGACGACGCCGGCCACCCGTCCGTCCTCGGACAGTACGGGGAGAGCGCTGACGTTCCACATCCGCAGTGTTTCCACGATGTCCTTGAACGCGGTTTCGCGATCGACGGAGATCACGGAGTGCGTCATGACGTCCTCGACGGTGCGCAGATGCTTCATGGCCCTTCCTCCTCACGGGACGGCCGGTACTTGCGACGGTGCGAAGCGGGATGCGTCCGTGGACAGGGCCGTCCTGGGGGTGTTCCTCCTTCACCCGTGGGCGATGACGGCCACCGGGGCCGCTGCGTGGTGCAGGACTGCGTGGGCGACCGATCCCAGGTGCGCGCCGAGGGGAGAACGGCGCGCGTGGCGCCCCACGACGATGAGTCCCGCGCCTTGCGAGGCCCGGACGAGATGCTCGCCCGCGGACCCCAAGAACGCGCTGTGGCTGACGCTCACGCCGGGGAACTCGTGCTGCCAGGGCAGCAGCATGTCGCCCACCATGTGCGTGACGCTCCTGCCGATGTCCCGCTCGTTGTCCGGGTCGAAGAAGGGGACGTAGCTGTAGGCGGCCGGCATCTTCCAGCCGTGCACGGCCCTCAGCGGGCAGCCGCGCCGGGCCGCCTCTTCGAAGGCGAAGCCGAGCACTCGGTCGCACGCTTCGTGGATGTCGACCCCCACGACGACCTCGGCGTGGGAAACGGCGCCCGGACCGTCCGAGTCCTCCGGGTCGTCGGCGACGCGCACGAGGACGACCGGGGTGTCGGTCGCGACCACCGTGGACGTCGCCACCGAGCCGACGACGAAACCGACCAGGCCACCCAGACCGCGCGATCCCAGAACAAGCAGCCCGGCGTCCGCAGCCTCAGCCGCGAGGGCGGCTGTCGGCCGGGCCGTCAGGCAGCGGGTCGAGATCTCCAGGTGCGGGTGGCGCCCGTGCAGCTCCTGCACCGCCTCGGTCAGCGCCTGGTCCGCCCACCGGTCGACGTCCTGGCGTCCCAAGCCGGGGAACACCGGGTCCAGGGGCCAGTCCACGGCGTGTACGAGCCGCAGCGACACCTGACGCAGGACGGCCTCCCGCGCAGCCCAGCGTGCTGCTGCCCGGCTCTCCGGAGAACCATCCACTCCGACGGCGACGTGGTGTTCCATGGCTGCGCCTTCCTGCGTCCGGTCCGGCCCCTCATCACCATGGCATGGCGTGGCGGGCGTGGTCGGGGTGAATGGTTGCCGTGTCGTCGGTGCGGGCGGTGACGCGCGATGCCACCGCGACGACCCCGTCGAGTTGCTCGACGAGGCTGAGGAGTGCGGGGAGCTGACTCCGGCGCTCGACATGGCCGTCCAGGGTGACGATGCCGTCCACCACGTGGACGTCGACGTCGCCGGCCGTCACACCGAGCACCTCCGTGAGGACCTCGTCGGTGACACGTCGGCGTATCTCGGAGTCCGGGCGCAGGAACATGCGCAGCAGGTCCCGGCGGGTGACGATGCCGACGAGCCGGTCCTCCACGTCCACGACGGGGAGGCGTTCGATGCCCCGGCGGGTCAGCAGCCGGGCGGCGTCAGCCGCTGTCTCCTCGGCACGGACAGTGACAGCGGGCGCGGACATGACGTCGCCTGCGGTGGGCGGCTCCTCGACTGTGCCGTTCTGCCAGGAGGTATCGGGGCCGGAGCCCGCGTGGGCCAGCAGGTCCGTCTGTGAAACGACGCCCACCACGCGGTCCTCGTCGTCCAGGACGGGGACTCCGGAGATGTCGTACTGGGCGAGGAGCTTCACAATGTCCTTGAAGGCGGTGCCCGGGGCTACAGAGACGACCTCGTCGGTCATCAGGTCCGCCACCGTGATGTGCTTCATGAGGTCCTCCTGCTCCGCCGTGTCACGCGAGGCTGATGTCCGTTGTCGGGTGTGAACCCACCATGTCTCGGCGCCTGCCGCTGATCGAGGGCCGAACGGTCCCGTCCTGGGGCCCGTAGGGGCCCCTGGTGCCGAGCCCGGGACGATGGGGACCTTTGGTCCCGTCCGCGGTCCCGGGCGGCCCTCTTCCCGCAGCGTCGACGGTGCCAGCGTGAGTGGTGTCCCGCATCGGCTTCTCGGTTGGGAGGAATCGTGGAAAGCACATTCCGGACGCCGGACACCAGCTCGGTCGTCGTCGGCGTGGACGGCTCGCAGTCGGCGCGCAGCGCCGCCCTGTGGGCGGCCGGGGAGGCCGTACGCCGCGGCCGTCCCCTGCACATCGTCTACGGTGCCGACACCGACGGCAGGGCCCTGTACCTGTCGGCGGAGATCATCGAACGCGTCCGCGCCAACGGGCGGGAGCTTCTGGACGACACGGCGAAGGCTGTTTCGGCCGAGTACCCGGGCCTGACCGTGACCACCGAATTCAGCCGCGCGGACGCAGTCGACAGCCTGCACCGGGCCGGCGCGCTCCACGGCACGATCGTGGTCGGCAACCGCGGCCTGGGCGGGTTCAACTCCCTCATGCTCGGCTCGGTCGGCATGGATGTCGCGGCCGCCGCCATGACCCCCGTCATCGTCGTCCGCGGCATCGACGGCGCCGAGGAGACCGGCACCGTCCTCGCTGCCGTCCGTGACGAGCACGACCTCTTGTATGCCCGGTACGCCGCCCGGGAGGCCGATCTGCACAAGGCTTCCCTGCGGCTGCTCCACGTGTGGAACGTGCTGGAGTCCGTCGGCGAGGTGGTCACGATGCTCGACGGCGTCGACGCGATCGCGGGCGGGCACGCAGAAGCCCTGCGGGCCGTCACGGACGCGATCCGCGAGGAGTTCCCCGACCTGGACGTGCGGGCCGATGCGGAGAAGAGCATCTCCGTGGCCGGTGCCCTGGTCGAGGCGTCCCGCCACGCCGATCTGCTCGTCATGGGCGGCCGCCGGGTCCCCGGGCCCCTCGGTCTCGCCCCCAATCTGGGGAAGGCCACGCACAGCCTGCTGCACCACGCCCACTGCCCCGTCCTCCTCATCCCCCGGACCGGCAGCGACTTCGGGAGCCAGTCATGACCATCCACCCGGTAGGAAGCCGTGACATCGTCGTGGGCATCGACCCGGACAGGGACTGGCACCTTGCCCTGGCCTGGGCCGGCGACGAGGCACAACGGCGCCGTCTCCCGCTGCGCCTGGTGCTCGCGGTACCGCCCCAGCACGACACCCATCACGTCGATGACACCCCCGGCCGGACGGCCCTCCGGCAAGCCGGATCCGACAGACTCGAACAAGCGTGCAACTGGGTGCGTGACCGCCACCCCGAGGTGGCTGTCGCCGGTGAGCTGCTCGGCGGCTTCCCCGCCCCCGTCCTGGGCGGCGCGGCGCGAGAAGCCCGCATGATCGTCCTCGGCTCCCGGCGCCTGAGCCGAACCGCCGAGTTCTTCAGCGCCGGCTCGCTCGTGGTCCCCGTCACCGCCCAGGCCCGCTGCCCCGTCGTCGTCGTGGGCGACGCCGAGCACATCAGCCAGCAGCCGCCCTACGTCGTCGCGGGGATCGACGGCAGCGCGTCCGCCACTGCCGCGCTGGCCTTCGCCTTCGACGAGGCCGACCTTCGGGGTGCGGCACTGCGGGTCGTCTGTGTGTGGCAGCGCCCGCTGATCATGCTGGACAACGAGGAGGTGGAGCTGCGGGCGCAGCGCACGCTGCTCTCCGGGGCCACCGCCGGCCTTTCCGAGAAGTACCCGGACGTGCATGTGACGCACGAGGTCCTCACCGGACACCCGGTCGAGGAGTTGGCCCGCGCCGCCGAGCACGCCCTGGCCGTCGTGGTGGGCCGCCGCGGCCGCGGCGGATACACCGGCATGCGGATGGGATCCGTGGTCCATGGCCTGCTGCACCGCGCGCACTGCCCGGTGATCACCGTCCCCACCGAATGAGTGCGCCATGACCGGCCGCGCGATCGACACGCCGGCTGTCGACTCCCCGGCCCTGAAGGGGCTGACGCAGGCCGAGGCCGACATCCTGGCCGCAGGCGTGTGGCAACGCCTCCTCGTCCTCGCCGCGGCCGTGACCGCCTTCAGCCTGATCGCCGGCATGAGCGCGCAGGCCATGGGCCTGCCCTGGCAGAGCGTGCTGTTCCGTCCCTGCTCGGGGCCCAGCTGGGCGTGGCCCTCGGCCTACGGGCCCGCTTGCTCACCACCCGGAACCTCTTCCTCCCCGCCTCCGTGGCGGCCTCCGCCCTCCTCGCGATGGCCGCCCTGCACGTTCCCGCCCTGCAGTCGCTGCTGGACACCCAGCCGGTGGGCCGGGCCGGCACAGCGCTCGCCTCGGCAGCAGCCCTCGCGGCATTCGTCACCGCCCGGCTCCTGCGGGGCGCATTCCACAGAAAGGCATGATCATGAACGCATGCTCGCCCACGTCCGACACCTGCACGACGACATCGGTACGCCGCGACACGAGCAGAAGCCGCACGGGGCAATGGCCCGCTGAGTGGAAAGGCCGGGCCCTCCGGCCGGAGATACCGTGGGAACGATGGCCATCTCGCCATCGCTTCCGGCCGGAGGTGGGGATGAGCGCCGCCGATCAGCCCACCGGCACGAGCAGGGGCGAGCAGCCCGCCCGCAGCGGTGTCCCCCGGCTGCGGCTCGACGAACTGCTGGACGAGCTGCAGGTACGGATCGACGAGGTCAGGGGCACCCGCGACCGGCTGAACGGTCTGCTCGAAGCCGTCATGTCCGTGGGCCGGGAACTCGACCTGCCGCAGGTGCTGCGCGGCATCGTCGAGGCCGCCGTGGTGCTCGTGGACGCCGAGTACGGGGCCCTCGGAGTCATCGGGACCGACAAGAAGCTGGCCGAGTTCCTTCCCGTCGGCGTCAGTGACGAACTGCGCGGGCAGATCGGGGCCCTGCCCTCCGGCCACGGCATCCTCGGCGAACTGATCCGCCATCCCGAGACGCTGCGGCTGTCGGAACTGTCCGAGCACCCTGCCTCGTACGGGTTCCCGGCCCACCACCCGCCGATGCACTCCTTCCTGGGAGTCCCGATCCGGATCCGCGAGGAGGTCTTCGGCAACCTCTATCTGACCGAGAAGCGCGGTGGAGTCGAGTTCGACGCCGAGGACGAGGCGGTCGTGTCGACCCTCGCGGTGGCGGCCGGCATCGCCATCGAGAACGCCAGGCTCTTCGAGGGTCTCCGGCTGCGCGAGCGCTGGCTGGAGGCCAGCTCGGACATCACCAGCGCCCTGCTCTCCGGAGCGCCCGAGGACGATGTCCTCGAAGGCATGCTGGAGCGGGCCAAGGACATCACCGCCGCCGACATGGGCGTCTTCTACCTGCTGGGCTCCGCCGGTGAACTGCGGGGCTCACTCGCCCTCGGGGAGGGGGCACAGGCGCACCGCGGAATCGTCCTGCCCAGCACCCGGGGCACTCTCGCCGAGGCCGCGCTGGCCCGCGACGGCCTCATCACGGTCCCCGACGTGGCGACCGACGAGCGCGTCACCGTCCAGCCCGAGAGGTGGACCGGCTTCGGCCCGGCCGTGGCCGTCACCGTCGGCACCAAGGAAAAGCTCAGCGGCGTCCTGACGCTCGCCCGGCGGCACGGCCGCCCCGGGTTCGCCACCGCGGAGATCGCCGCGCTGCCGGGGTTCGCAGGCCAGGCCGCCCTCGCGCTGGAACTGGCCGACCGGCGCCGCGACGCCGAGCAGATGAGCCTGCTGGAGGACCACGACCGTATCGCCCGCGACCTGCACGACCTCGCCATCCAGCGGCTTTTCGCCACCGGCATGACCCTCCAGAGCGCACAGCGCTTCGTCGACCACCCCGAGGCGTCCGAACGGCTCACCCGCGCGGTGGACGACCTGGACGCCACCATCAAGATCATCCGGTCCACCATCTTCGGACTCCGCGAGCACGAGACCCGCGGTCAGGCGTCCAAGCTGCGCTCTCGCCTGGTCCAGGCCATGGACGAGGCCGCGGCAGCCCTCGGGTTCGCCCCGGCCCTGCGGATGGAGGGGCTGATCGACACCGGCGTACCGTCGGCCGTCGCGGACGAGGCTCTCGCGGTGGTGGGGGAAGCACTCACCAATGTCGCCCGCCATGCCGAAGCCACGCGGGCAGAGGTCTCGATCGCCGCAGCCGCCGGAAACCTGACCATCACCGTGACCGACGACGGCGTCGGCCTGCCCGGGAGCGGTCGGCGCAGCGGACTGCGCAATCTGGCAGAGCGCGCCGAAAGGCTGAATGGCCGGATGGACGTGGCAGCGCGGGGCAATGGAGAGCGGGGCACTCTCCTGGAGTGGCAGGTGCCGCTGACTCCACCGCCGCCGTGACCGTCAGCGTAGGCGCTACTGCTTCGGCGTCCCGGCGGCGTGCTCGTGCACCTGCGCGGCGATCACGGCCGCCTGTACCCGCCGCTCCACGCCGAGCTTCCCCAGCATCCGCGAGATGTGGTTCTTGACCGTCTTCTCGGACAGGTAGAGCTGCTTGGCGATCTGCCGGTTGGTGAGGCCGTCGCCGATGAGTTCCAGGACGGCCCGCTCGCGTTCGGACAGTGCCGCCAGCCGCGCGTCCTCCGGCTCCTTCGCCGCCTCGGGTTCCCGCAGGGAGTGCATCAGCCGTGCGGTGGTGGCCGGGTCCAGCATGGACTGCCCGGTCGCCACCGTCCGTATGGCGGAGACCAGGTCGGATCCCTTGATCTGCTTCAGCACGTACCCGGCGGCACCCGCCATGATCGCGTCCAGCAGCGCGTCCTCGTCATCGAAGGACGTCAGCATCAGACAGGCCAGGCCGGGCATGCGAGAGCGCAGCTCCCGGCAGACCGTGATTCCGTCACCGTCGGGCAGCCGGACGTCGAGCACGGCCACGTCCGGCCGCAGCGCAGGCCCGCGGGCCAGCGCCTGATCGGCCGTGCCGGCCTCGCCCACCACGGTGATGTCCGGCTCGGCCTCCAGGAGGTCGCGCAGCCCGCGCCGGACCACTTCGTGATCGTCGAGGAGGAACACCTTGATCGGCGCCCCGGTGGAGGCGTTCGGATCATCGGACATGATCGCCCCTGATTCGGTACCTATGGCACATTTCCCTATGAATTATCCCAGGAAGGCGTGCAACGCACCCAAACTTAGGCGGCGACGGCACCGTCCAGCTCCATCCGGACGTCCACGACACCCTCGACCGCGCGGATCGCGCGTGCGAGCAGGGGGACCAGGGTCCGGTCCCGCAGCGGGCCGCGCAGAGTGACGACCCCGTCCTGTACGGCGAAGTCCACGTTCATGCCGGGTGTCAGCTCGGTGAGCACGTTCTGGCGGATCTCCCCCTCGAGCTCCTCGTCGGGCCGCAGGAACACCTTCAGGAGATCGCTGCGGCTGACCACACCTTCCAGCATTCCGAGCGCGTTCACCACGGGCAGGCGCTTGACGTGCTTGCGCGCCATGATCCGGGCAGCTTCGGCGACGGGCGCGTCGGGGTGCACGGTGATCGCCGGGCTCGACATGAGCTCCTCGGCCAGCACCCCGCCGGCCTTCGAAGCCTCCTCCAGCTGATCGGGCAGGGTGGGGTCCGTACGCCGGAACTCCTCCTTCGGCAGCAGATCCGCCTCGGAGACCACGCCCACGACGCGGCCCTCGCCTTCCAGGACGGGGATCGCGCTGACCTTCCACTCGTGCATCAGCTCGACGATCTCCTTGTACGACGCCTCGCGGCCGATGGCGACGGCGGTGTGCGTCATGACGTCACTGACGGTGTAGCGGGATGCGGGCATGACCGGCTCCTTCGCCGCGCGGACGATCAGACGATCAGAGGAAGCTGCCGCTGCCGTAAGGCGCGTACAGGTCGAGGAGGCGCACGCGGGCGGCCTGCAGCCGGTGGGCGAGGACCTGCCCGACCCAGTGGCCCAGGGCGGAGCCGAAGGCGGTGTCGGCGTCCATCAGCGTCCGCACCCGCTCCGCGTCGAACTCGTACGAGCGGACGGGCGTCATGGCCTCGGCGCCCAGGCGCCAGGCGTACGGCTTGAAGAGCCACGAGCAGCCGACCAGCTGACCGGCGCCGAGGCTCTCGATGACGGCGGCGCGCCGCCCGGGCACACGGACGTCCAAGGTCACGGTGCCGGACCGGACGATCCAGAACCGATCGGCATGGCCGCCCTCACGGAAGAGGCGCGCCCCTTCGGCGAAGTTGACCTCTCGGGCCAGTTCCATCAGCCGGGAGCGGCAGTCGGCGGGCAGCGCCTCGGAGATACGGGTGGGTGACGGGGTGCTCATGGACGGCCTCCTGTTCGAGTCCGCCTTCAGTCTTGGCGTTCCCGCCGGTCCCGGGCATGGGCCCTGTGGTCCCGTCCATGGGCCGATCGGCCCATGTCCGAGATCGGCGTACGCGGAGATGCTGGCAGCAGACGGCCGTTCACGGCCTTCGCCCTGTCCGACCGGCAGGCGCGGGACGTACGGGAACGGGCACGGCAGGGAGGCCGGGGGTGTTCGCCTCCCTCACCACGCCGTCCATCCCGATCGCGGCCTGCTCGCTCGACGAAGGACTTCCACGATGAAGAGCCACCCGGCCGGTGCGACCACCGCTTCGCCTGCCGTCAGCGTGCCGGGACGGCAGATGGAAGAGCTCGGCGTCGACGAGGCGCTGCAACTTCTCGGCACCGCCGAACTGGGCCGGATCGTCTTCACCCGTCACGCACTGCCCGCCGTACGACCGGTCAACCACGTTCTGGATCGCGGCGACATCATCATCCGCGTCCAGGACGGATCGACGCTGGCGGCGCTGCTCGCGGCCCAGCAGGGCTCAGGCGTGGTCGTCGCCTACGAGGCCGATGACATCGATCCGGGTGAACACCTGGGCTGGAGCGTGGTTGCCACCGGCTACGCCACCGCTGTCACCGACCCCGACGAGATCCAGCGGTACGTGCACCTCCTGGAACCCTGGGTCGCGGGCAACGCATCGGGAGCGATCCGGATCCGCCCCGACCTGGTCACCGGCTTCCGCTTGCACGAGGGCCGCCCGTAGCGGCCCCGTTCGCGCGCTTCACCTCCACGCGGCCCTGCGCACGTCACGATGGTGCGGCACACGCCCGCAGGAGTTCCGGAGGTGCCATGCCGAAGCGCGGATGGACCGTGGCGGTCCCGCCTGCTTTCCACGGCTACCGGGCTGCCTGGCTCCGGGGTGACGTGCTGGCCGGCATCACGGTCGCCGCGTATCTGGTACCGCAGGTCATGGCCTACGCCGGCGTCGCCGGCCTGCCGCCCGTCGTCGGCCTCTGGGCCGCCCTCCCGGCCATGATTCTCTACGCCCTCAGCGGGTCGTCCCGCCTGCTGTCCGTCGGCCCGGAATCGACCACCGCCCTCATGACCGCCGCGGCCGTGGGCCCGCTCGCGGCCGGCGACCCCGCGCGGTACGCGGTGCTCTCGGCGGCCCTGGCCGTCGTGGTCGGCCTGCTCTGCCTCGTCGCATGGGCCGTCAGGCTGGGCTTCCTCGCGGATCTCCTCTCCAGGCCGGTCCTCGTCGGCTACCTGGCCGGTGTCGCCCTGATCATGATCGTGGACCAGCTCCCCCGCCTGACCGGAACCAGCGGCGGCGGATCGGGCTTCTTCCCCCAGCTGTTCTCCTTCCTCCACCACCTCGGGGACGTGCACTGGCCCACGGCCGTGCTCGCCGCCGGATGCCTCGCCCTTCTCTTCGCCCTGCCCCTGCTGTGGCGCCCGCTGCCCGGGCCCCTCGTCGTCCTGGCGCTCGCCACCGCCGTGGTGGCGGGCTTCGCCCTCGACGCGAACCACGGCATCGACGTCATCGGAGTCGTCCCGACGGGCCTACCGGGCTTCGCCCTGCCCGATCCGTCGGACTACGCCGATCTGGTCCTTCCGGCCGTCGGAGTGCTCCTCGTCGGATACTCGGACGTCATCCTGACCGCGCGCGCCTTCGCCCGCCACGACGATCCGCACCCCTTGGCGGCCAACCGCGAGCTGCTGGCACTCGGCGCGTCCAACATCGGCGCCGGCCTCCTGCACGGCTTCCCCGTCAGCAGCAGCGCCAGCCGCACCGCCCTCGCCGACTCGGCCGGCGCCCGCACCCAGGGGTACTCCCTCGTCGGCGCCGTCTGCGTGGCCGCCGTCCTGCTCTTCCTGGGCCCGCTGCTGGCCCACACCCCGTCCGCCGCCCTCGGCGCGATCGTCGTCTACGCCGCCGTACGCCTGGTCGAGGTGGGCGAGTTCCGCAGGCTGGCAGCCTTCCGCCGCCGCGAGTTCCTGCTCGCGCTCGGCTGCGGACTCGGCGTCCTCGCCCTCGGGATCCTGTACGGCGTGCTCCTCGCCGTGGCACTGTCCGTCGCCGAACTCCTCACGCGGGTCGCCCGGCCGCACGATGCGGTCGAGGGCATGGTGCCCGGGCTGGCGGGCATGCACGACATCGACGACTACCCGACCGCGCGCACCGTTCCCGGTCTCCTCATCTACCGGTACGACTCACCGCTGTTCTTCGCCAACGCCGAGGACTTCCGCCGCCGGGCCATGGCATCGGTGGCGGTCCAGGACGAACCGGTGCACTGGTTCGTCCTGAACACCGAAGCGAACGTCGAGGTCGACATCACGGCCCTCGACGCTGTCGAGGCCCTGCGCGTCGAACTCGCCGACAAGGACATCGTGTTCGCACTCGCCCGAGTCAAGCAGGACCTGCGCCGCCCCCTCGACACCTACGGGCTGACGGCGAAGATCGGCCCCGAGCACATCTTCCCGACGCTCCCCACCGCCGTTGCCGCCTACCGGGACTGGCAACGCGCCACAGGCCGCGATCCAGCCCGCTGAGCAGGTCGACGGAGGCGGACAGTCGCGCGAGCATGAGGTGACGGGGTTGTACGTGACGTACGCGCACCGGCTGGACCTGCCCCTGTGACCAAGGTTGCCAGGCAGTGTCTGACAAATGATCACGGGCTGGTCGGAGCCAGAGGATCAGCCAGGCCAGGACGACGCCGGCACGGTAGCGGTCGGCAAGCTTGTCGAATCTCGTCCTTTTACGTGCGCGGCGGCGTGCTGGTGAGCACGGTTGATCGTGGAGTCGACGGCGACGGTCCACTCCACCCGGCCCTCCGTGTCGTCTCGGACCTGCACATGCCCCAACAGCCTTGCCCACGTGCCGTCCACCTCCCAGCGGGCAAACCGCTCATGGACGGTCCGCCACGGCCCATACCGCTCGGGCAGGCCCATCCACCTGCGGCAACAAGGGCTCTATCCACTCCCACGCCGCCTCCGTCAACTCACCTCGACCTGCCACAAGATCATTTTTCAGACAGATGGCCTTAACATGGGCACACCATCCCCCCGTGCCGTGTCCAGCCGACGGAAGACACCCATGCGCCTCCAGCGGATATCCGCCGCGACCGCGACCCTCGCCGCGCTCACCACCCTCGCCACCGCCTGCGAGGACTCCCCCAAGCCGGGCCCGCCCGCCGCGAGCCCCTCCGCGAGCGCCCGAGGCGCCGCCCCCGCCTCCCCCACGGCCGCCGCCGCCGCGCCCGCCACGCTGGCCGGGGCGCAGGCCCACGTACAGCAGTACACGTCCTGCGAGAACCTCAGCACCGACCCGAACGACAGCCGGGTGCCGCTGAGCGGGTTCATCGGCGCCGGGGACTGGGGCATCACGGAGCGCGGCGTCTGCACGGACAAGAAGGCGCGGGGCGAGATCGTCCTCTTCCTGACCCCGGACATGAAGGCCTTCCAGCAGGCCGCCAAGGACCACGCCGCGAAGCTGCTCGCCGAGGGCCGGGGCGACACCGACCTCGCCAGCCGCACGGTCGTGGGCAAGACCTTCGCCCTGACCGCGCTCAAGACCGCGACCGCCGTGTCCCTGGTCGACCCGCCCAACTCCGACCTGCGCATCCTGACCTGCAACCCCGACGTCTTCGTCCCGGAGGGGTTCAAGAAGGAGAAGGCCCTGGTCGAGGGCTGCTTCCTCACCGACTACGTCAACAGCCCCGACGGTCAGGGCAGCCCCCACCGCGGGGCGGTCCGCGACCCCTCCACCGAGGGAGCCGCGAAGCCGGTCCAGCCGTCCACCGGCAGCCCGGGCCTGCCGAGCGCCGGCAGCATCGCCGAGCTGAAGAAACTCGTCAGCCCGCACACGGTCGACTGCACGAGCATGACGGTCACCGACGAGCACGTACAGTCGATCGACTACATGCCGGTCGTCGACGGCCCCGCGAGCGCTTGGGGCGTCAACCAGCGAGCGGTCTGCGGCCAGCTCGGCGGGGAGCGGCGCGCGCACAACCTGAACTGGCTGGACACCGTCTCCGACATGAAGACCCTCCAGACCAAGGCCAAGGCGGCGCAGCTCGCCGACCTGAAGGACGACGGGCGCCTCAAGGCCACTGCGAGCAAGCTGCTGGTCGGCACGAACATCGCCGTGGAGACCAACAACGCGAACGTCCGCCGCGGGCTGTACCAGCTCCAGTTCCTGTACCTGAACTGCGAGACCGGCTTCACCGCGCCGGCCGGCTACCGGCTGGAGAAGGCCCAGGTCGAGGGCTGCGTCCTGACCAACTACGAGCGCCCGAGCTGACACACGGCCGTCCGGGGCGCGCGCGGCGCGCCCCGGGGGGGATCGGTTGACACTGGGGGTTCGCCCTGACCTGCATCGATGCCACCCGTCCCAACCCGTCTCCGACCGGAGGGACGCACGATTCTTGGCGCTTTCGTACAGCAGCTCAGCAGAACTCGGGCGCGGTACGCCACAGTGGGCACAGTCGACGACTGAGGCGCGTTCCTTGACGGGGCAGAGGTTGAGCGTGGGTGCGGACACCGCCGGAACCCGTCCAGAGGCGGCTGCCTCGACCGGGCGGGCAGGGACGCGCTCATTCCAGGCAAAACCTGAAGTCGATTTCCCTTCATAAAATGATGGAGAGTCACGCGGCGCACACTCTGGGCGATTCAACTACTTGACAGCGCGTCCAATGAAGGACCGGGGTAGATCAAGTTTGCGTAAAGTCCCACGCCTCAGGTGGCCGCCAAATGGCCTGGACCAATGGCCACGGGATCCCCAACCCTGCGCAAACGTAACTGGATTGACTGCCTGTCACATCACTCCTTTATGGTGATTGAATTCGCGACATCTTCGCGCGTAGAGCAAGGGCGTTCAGGCCCCCCGATCTCTCTGGCAGGATTCCCGGCACCCAATCCAGTCAAGGAAAGAGGTGCGGTTGTGCGTGGTCACGGAAGGCCTGAATCTCGACTTCACCGGCAGTGCAAGGCCATCGATCCGCCTGAATGTGACACTCGGTCAATTGGCATCGCCCGGCTGTAGTTGTCCGGCTCCCGATCGCCGTACACAGCGACTCGCGGTGGTACGGCGACGGCAACGGCGCACTCCCGACCCCGCCGCGACGGCGTGCGCGCAAGGTGGACAGTTCACCCCCGCCTGCGGAACCGCAAGAAACCGGTCGGGGAGCGTTCGCCGGCAGCATGAGCGCGACCGCCGCCGAAGGCGCCGCCGTCGGTCCATCGCCTCCGATGTCCGCCTGTCCGGTCACGGCAGCCTCATCGACAATGCGGCGCCGCCCCTGGGGCGTTGGCGGTGAGTGGCCGCCGCCCGTTTCGAGCGCCGCTCCGGTCGGTTCCGACCGGCCCGGCCAGCTGACCATTCGTCATTTATGGGAGCGCCGCCAGGCAAGCAAGCCCGTTCCCGCATTTCAGATCAAGGAGCATGATGCACAAACGTCGCGCGTCCCGCCGCAAGAAAGCGCTGATAGCCACGATCACCGCCGCGCTCTCCGGCGGTCTGCTCTTCGGCTTCAATGCCCTCGCCCGGGCCGATGCGGTCAGCGGCACGGTCATCGGCGGGCAGGGCAACTACAAGACCGTCAACCACCGGGCCAAGCCGTCCCTCTCGGCCCAGGTGAAGGGGTCCTCGAAGGTCGGCGCCAAGATCCAGATGTCCTGCCGGACCAGCGGCGACACCGTGGAGAACAACCCGAGGTGGATCTTCACCGGCTCGTTCTACATCGCCGACGCCTTCATCAGGGAAAACACCACCCCCCTGCCGGTCTGCGGTTCAACCCCGAACCCGAAACCCACCCCCACGACAGCGAAGACACTCGGCATCGACATGCAGAAGCAGGTCAGGACCCAGTGGTGCTGGGACGCCTCCGGCGTGACCATCGCGAAGCACTGGGGCCGGTCCGTCAGCCAAGAGCAGTTCTGCCAACTCGCAGCCCAGGGAACCTGGGTGAACTGCAACAACCAGCCCGCGACGCTGGAGGACATGGCCAATGGCCTGGCCAGGCTGGGACTGAGGAACAGCGGCCGCAGCCTGTACCGCAACGCATCCTTCGGCGAGTCCGCCGCCGAGATCGACGCAGGCCGGCCGTTCGCCGTCCGGTTCGGCTGGCGCACCGGCGGCGGTCACATGAACGTCATCTACGGCTACGACAGCGCCACCAACATGATCGCGGTCGGCGACCCGTGGCAGACCACCCAGACCTACACCTGGTGGAACCACTCCACTTACACGAACAACAACTCGTTCCAGTGGACCCACTCCCGCATCGGCATCCAGGGCTGAGGAGCAGACCGACCATGCAGACCATGCGACACGCCAGGCACGCTGCACTCCGAGCCGCCGTCCTCGCCACGGCCGCGCTCGCCGCCGCCCTGTGCGGAATCGTTCCCGCACAGGCTGCGGAAGGCGACGGCATCGCGGGCTACCAGTCGGCCCAGCAAGCCCTCGGGAGTGACCAACTCCGCAACACCGTCTCCCGCTTCCTGGTCTCGGCCCGGCAGCCCCGCACCGCCCCCGCCGCGGACGGCGGCACCGTCGGCACCCCTGGGAACGCACCCACCGCGGTCGCCGCGCCGCCCGGGTTCGATCTGAACAAGGACCCGGTGCCGATGTTCGAGATCAGCCCCGAGTTCGTGACCGGCAAGACCCAGGCGACCCCGCAGACCGCACTCCGGCTCTCCTACCTGGCCTCGCGGGTGACCGCCTCCGACGGCAAACACGCCGCCGTACTGCTCGCACCCAAGGGGAACGCCGCTACGCCGGCAAGCGGCGCGCAGAACGTCGGTGCCGAGGGCTGGCAGCTGGCGGGCATCCGGGACGGGGACGCCGAGATCGGCTTTGCCGAGCGCGGCACTCCCCAGGCCCGTACCTTCACCGAGCCGCAGATCCACGCCTGGTACCGGCTCACCGCCGAAGGCACGGTCGAGCCGCTCAACGAGGAAGCGACCACCGGCCTCGGCGGAAAGCGCGGAATCACCCTCGCCGCCTACCAGAAGTTGGTCACCGCCCGCTACGGCGACAAGATGCCCGGCTCGGAATACGACCGCAAGGGCCTGGCCGGCGGATACGGTGGCCTCGTGGAGGACCAGCCGGAGCAGGTCACTGCTGCATCCGGTGAACCGGCGCCCGAGTCGTCCTGGCAGCCGATCTCCGCCACCACGGCCGCAGCCGCAGCCGTGGCGGCGGTCGCCGGTGCGGTCGTCTACGCGCGCCGCCGGGGAACTGCCACCGCCCGCTGATCCGGCTCCATGAGCCGGGCCCCTTCTCCGTGCTCAGCCCGGCGACTTCCGTCACCGGATCCGCACAGGCGCGGGAAGGAGGCCCGGCCCCTGGCTGTCCACGCAGCAGCACGTCCAGGCCGGCGGGGTACGACCTCGTGGAGAATCTCACGGCAGGCGGTCCACCCGTTCGACGTGGGTTGCCCGCCGACGTGGGCGGGCCGGGTCTCCAAAGCCGGTCAGGCCGCGCCTCGGACGCCGACCGAGGCCGCCGCACCGGAACAGGTCTCAGCTCCACCACCGCGCACTCCACGTCCTGCTCGGCCGCGGATTCTCGGATCAGTTCCATGTCCCATCTCACCCGTACCCGCCACCTGCGGACGGCCGGTGACAGTCTGGGCTTACGCGCAGGGTTCCGGGGGCGTTGCAGAGGGGAGACGGTCCGCAGTTCGCGGCCGTGCTGGAGGGCGTCCAGGTTCCCCGCCTGGTGCCGGGCCGTCCCCGCGTGGCGCCGGCTTCACTCACGCACACCCCCACCCGGATGCCCAGGCTTCAACGGTATGGCGGCCTGGCTCCGCGCATCCCTGGCGGGGTCCCCCTCCTGGCGTGTCTGGTGAGGCGACCAGGGCTGTCGCTGGGCAAGTTGGCATTGGCCGGGGGGAAGGTTCGAAGGTGACGATCAACGCCTGTCCAGGGCGATCGGCTGGGATCGCGGCGAAGTCAGGGTGTCCCCGTCAATGCGCGCAGAGGTGTTGTTGATCCGGCGGTAGGCGCGGCCCGGCTTGCTGTCGGCTTCCGCGACGCCGCGTTCCAGGCCCAAACGGGCCTTCTCGGCAGGCATCGCCGCCGAGCGGGATCCACCGCGATCTTGATGCCAACCATCCTTCTTTTGTGCCAACCATGGCTCTTCGTCACAGCCTCCTAACGGCGCACGCGGGGCATGCCCAGGCCGATCCAGGAGATGATCTCGCGCTGGATCTCGTTGTTGCCCCCGCCGAAGGTGAAGATCACGGCGCTGCGGTAGCCGCGTTCGAGCTCGCCGTGCAGGACCGCGCCCGCGGAGCCGTCCTTGAGGGAGCCGGCCGCGCCGACGATCTCCATCAGCCAGGCGTACGCGTCCCGGCGGGCCTCCGAGCCGTACACCTTGACCGCCGAGGCGTCCTGCGGAGTGAGGGTGCCGGTCTGGACCGCGCCCACCATCTGCCAGTTGAGCAGCTTCATCGCGTCGAGCCGGGCGTGGGTGCGCGCGAGGCGGCCGCGGACCCACGGGAGGTCGATGACCCGGCGGCCGTCGGCGAGCTTGGTCGCGGCGGCCCAGCGCTGGACGTCGTGGAGGGCCCGGATGGCCATGGTGCCGTGCGCGGCGAGGGTGACGCGTTCGTGGTTGAGCTGATTGGTGATCAGGCGCCAGCCCTTGTTTTCCAGGCCGACGCGTCGGGCGGCCGGGACGCGGATGTCCTCGTAGTAGCTGGCGGTGGTGTCGTGCGAGGCGAGGGTGTTGATGAGGGTGCAGGAGTAGCCGGGGTCCGAGGTCGGGACGAGGAGCATGGTGATGCCCTTGTGCGCGGGGGCGTCCGGGTCGGTGCGGACGGCGAGCCAGACCCAGTCGGCGGTGTCTCCGTTGGTGGTCCAGATCTTCTGTCCGTTGACGACGTAGGTGCCGGTCTCCTCGTCGCCCTCACGGACGGCCTTGCACTTGAGCGCGGCGAGGTCGGTGCCCGCGTCGGGCTCGCTGTAGCCGATGGCGAAGTCGATCTCCCCGGCGAGGATCTTCGGCAGGAAGTACGCCTTCTGCTCGTCGGTGCCGAACTGCATGATGGTCGGCCCGACCGTGTTGAGTGCCATCAGGGGCAGCGGTACGACGGCCTGGGCGGCCTCGTCGAAAAAGATGAACTGGTCCATCGGGGTCATCCCGCGGCCGCCGTACTCCTTGGGCCAGCCGACCCCGAGCCAGCCGTCGGCGCCGAGCCGGCGGATGGTGTCCCGGTAGAAGCGCTTCTGGGCGGCCGGGTCCTCGTAGCGGGCGTAGACGTCCTGCGGCACGAGCTCGGCGAAGTAGGCGCGCAGTTCGGTGCGCAACTGCTGCTGTTCAGGCGTGTATTCGAGGTGCACGGCCCCTCCGGGAGTCTCGCGGTCCAGCCGGTCGCTGTGGTGGCGGCGGTCAGAGTAGAACCTGTTACAAGAATTCGGAAGGACCCGCGTGCCGACCGATCAGAACCGCCGTTCATACTCTCGACCATGACGAGCCCACGCAGCAGAGCGGAATTCTTCGTCGAACCCGAGCGGGACGGCCGCTTCAGCGGCCCTGCGACCGGCGACGAGCGGCGGATGCTGGTCGCCTTCCTGGCGGACCACCGCGCCACACTGGAGCTGAAGTGCGCAGGTCTGGGCGAGGAGTTGGCACGGCGGTCGGTGGAACCGTCCACGCTCTCCCTGCTGGGGCTGGTCCGGCACCTGGCCGATGTGGAGCGCCGCTGGTTCCGGCAGGTCCTGGCCGGCCAGGACGCGCCGCCGCTGTTCTCCTCGGCGGACGACCCCGATGGGGACTTCGACGGAGCCGCGTCCGATCCCGCGGCGATCGGGGCGGCCTGGGAGGCGTGGCGCGGTGAAGTGGCCTTCGCCGAGCGCTTCGTAGCCGAGGCGCCCGACCTCGACATCGAGTCCGTCGACGCGTGGCGCGGGAAGGTGTCGCTGCGCTGGGTGCTGATCCACATGGTCGAGGAGTACGCGCGGCACAACGGGCACGCCGACCTCCTGCGCGAGCGCATCGACGGGGCCATCGGCATCTGACGGCCTCCGGCCCGACACCGCGCCCTCCTCCTCATCCTCCCCCTCCTCAGGAAACCCAACTCGCCCGAAACAGCTGTGCAGTTCGGCCACCTGCCGCACAATGGGCGGATATGGACATCGACGCATGGCGCCGCGAGGACCCCGGGTTCACGCGGGCGGTGACGCAGATCCACGAGCCGGGCGCCCTGCCCGTCGACCCCGGGATCCCGGCCAGACACGGGTACTGGGAGCTGCTTCCGGGGGACGTGCGGGCCCGGCTGCTGGAGAAGGCCGGCCGGTCGCTGACCTGGTGGGCCGGACCGGATTCCGACGGGCGGCCCTCCGCGGTGGTGGTCGGGGACCGCGGGCTGTGCCGGGTCGGCCAGGTGCTGCGGGAGGACGGGGAGGCGGAGTTCCGCGGGCGCCGCGCCCGGGTCGAGCCGGGTTCGCTGCGCAGCCGGTCCTTCGACGGGAGGCCCGCGCCGGACGGCCGCACCACCGCGCCGGGCCTGCCGGGGGCTCCGGTGCTGCGGCTGGAACTGGTCCCGGAGGCGCAGGGGGTGCTCGGTCATTTCCCGCTCCCCGTACAGGACTTCCTGCAGCGTCCCTTCCTGGCCGGGGACGCCCGCGTCACCGCCGAGTGGTACTACGACGAGACCGTCGAGCCCGAGCGGACCACCTGGTTCGTCGCCCTCGTACTGTCCACCGAGCGCGCCCTGGCGCTCGCCGAGGGAACCCGGACCCTGGACCGGGGCGCCCGCCCGGACCGGGCCGAGTGGCACGGGATCCAGTGCCACCAGGCCCGTCTCGCCCCGTCCTGATGCCGCGCGACGTCAGGTGAAGAGGTACAGGACGTCGAAATGGACGAGGTCGCGGGCCGTGTCGAAGAGGTACCGGCCCGCGGGCTTCCCGTCCGTGGCCTGGCTGCCCGCGCCCTGGCCGTCCGCGTACGCGTCGAACCCCGGGCTGTGCCGCCAGGCCGCGGCGGCGGGCAGGTACGGCTTCAGCGGGGCGGGCGGATCGGACGGTGCGCCGGGCCCGAAGGCGTGGTCGGGCTTGCCCGTGATCGCGGCCGCCCCGCCGGCCGACAGGTGGGCGACACCGACCACGCGGATCCTGGAGTCGGGACTCGGAACGGTCCGGCCGTTGCCCTTGCCGTCGATGTCGTAGCCCAGCCAGTGCGCGTCGGTCAGCTCGCCGAGGAACGGCCCGAGCCTGCGGTTCAGCGGCTCCAGGTCGGTGCGGACCTTGTGCGTGTACGGCGGCCCGGGCCACATGGCGTAGGTCAGGCCCGCGCCCACCGTCAGCAGCGGGAGACCGGCGATCAGCAGGAACCGGCGGCGATTCGTACGTCCCCGCTGCACGTCCATGATCGCCGCTCCCCGTGCTCCCCGCCGCCCGTCGGTTCAGGGCGCCCGTCAGTTCAGGGCGCCGATCATAGCCGTCGCGGTCGCCGCCATCGCCGTACGGGCGGCCGTCAGGTACGGCCGGGGGTCCGCCGGGGTCAGGTGGGCGCGGATGGCTTCGGTCATGGCCACGTTCAGCGCGGTGCCGATGTTGACCTTGCGGATGCCGCCCGCGACGGCCGCCGCGAGCTCGGCGTCCGGCAGGCCGGAGGAGCCGTGCAGGACGAGCGGCACGTCCACGGTCTTGGCCAGCCGGGCCAGGAGCACGTGGTCGAGGGCCGCGGTCCGGCTGGTCATCGCGTGGCTGCTGCCGATGGCGACGGCGAGGGCGTCGACCCCGGAGTCGGCGACGAACCGCCGGGCCTCGTCGGGGTCGGTACGGGCGCCGGGGGCGTGCGGATCCAGCGGCGCGGCGCCGTTCTTGCCGCCGACCTCGCCCAGCTCGGCCTCGATCCACAGCCCGTTGGAGTGCGCCCAGTCGGCCGCGGACCGGGTGGCCTCCAGGTTCTCGGCGTACGGGAGCTGCGCGGCGTCGTACATCACCGAGCTGTATCCCGCGTCGCAGGCCTGCCGGAGCAGCTCGGGGCTCTTGACGTGGTCGAGGTGCAGGCCGATCGGAACGGCGGCCGCCTCCGCGCACGCGACGGCGGCCCGGGAGATGGGCAGGAGCTGCCCGCCGCGGAACTTCACGGCGTTCTCGCTGAGTTGGAGGATGACCGGCAGACCGGCCGCCTCGGCGCCGGCGACCACGGCTTCGGCGTGCTCCAGCGTGATGATGTTGAAGGCGGCCACGGCCCGGCCGCCCGCGGCCGCTTCCAGGACGAGGTCGCCTGCGGGCACGAGGCTCATCGGACCGCCTCCTCGCCGGTGGTCAGGATCACCGAGCGGGTGAGGTTGCGCGGCGCGTCCGGATCCAGCTGCTGGTGGGCGGCGACGGCGAGGGCGAGGCGGTGCACCCGGACCAGTTCGGCGAGCGGGTCGAGGAGCCCTGACACCCATTGGGCTCCGGTGGCGCGGACCTGTTCGGCGAGCCCGTCGGGGGCCGTGTCGAGCGACCAGGTGACGGTGCCGGGCCCCGAAACGCTGATCGGCCCGTGCCGGTACTCCATCGCCGGGTAGGACTCGGCCCAGGACAGGGAGGCCTCGCGCATCTTCAGCGCGGCCTCGTGGGCGAGTCCGACGCTCCAGCCGCGACCGAGGAAGGTGAACTGTCCGCGGCCGGCGATCTCGACGGGGAGGGGGTCGATGAGCGCGGTGCGGGCGTCGGCGACCACGGAAGCGGAGTGCAGCCCGACGTGGGCGCGCAGCAGCGTCAGGGCGGTGGTCGCGAAACGCGTCTGCACGACGGACTGTTCGTCGGCGAAGTCCAGGACGACGAGCTCGTCCGCGGCGGTCATCACCGGGGTCGCCGGGTCGCCGACGACCGCGGTCGTGGGCACGCCGGCGTCCCGGAGCCCGGCCAGCAGGTCCAGCACCTCGGTGGTGGTGCCGGACCGGGTCAGGGCGACGACCCGGTCGTACCGGCGGTGGCGCGGGAACTCGGAGGCGGGGAAGGCGTCGGTCTCCCCCTGTCCGGCCTCCTCGCGCAGCACGGCGGCCGCCTGGGCCATGTAGTACGAGGTCCCGCACCCGACGATCGCGGTACGCTCCCCCGGCTTCGGCAGCACCGCCCGCCGGGCCGGGGCCAGTTCGGCGGCCCGCTCCCAGCATGCGGGCTGCGTGCCCAACTCGTACGCGACGTGACTCATACAGGCTCCCTCGTGCGACAGGCGGGTCTGAATGCGTTTTCCTGCAAGGTAGCGGCCAGTTTCACGCAACTTCAAGCATCGACGGGTTGAGCGGTTGAGTTAGTGTCGCCGGGTGGGCCGATGGGGGCGCCGAAAACACCGTGGAACGAATGTCGCAGAACACCGAAGGGGGCGGCCGATGACCCGCAAGGAGCGCTGGCAGACACTGCTGGACCTGCTGGTGGAACGGGGCGAGCTGGAGGTGGAACCCGCGGCGGAGACCCTCGGCGTGTCCGCCGCGACCATCCGCCGCGACCTCGACCAGCTCGCCGAACAGCAGCTGCTGGTCCGCACGCGCGGCGGAGCCGTGCTGCACGGCGTCTCCTACGAACTCCCGCTGCGCTACCGCACATCGCGCCGCGCCGCCGAGAAGCGCCGGATCAGCGAGGCGGTGGCGGCCCTGGTCGCCCCGGGCGAGGTGATCGGCCTGACGGGCGGCACGACGACCACCGAGGTGGCACGGGCCCTGGCCGGACGCCCGGACCTGGCCCAGGGCTCCCCGGCGCTCACCGTGGTGACCAACGCCCTCAACATCGCGGGCGAGCTGGTGATCCGGCCGCAGTTCAAGATCGTACTGACGGGGGGCGTGGCCCGCCCTCAGTCGTACGAGCTGACGGGCCCGCTCGCCGAACAGGTGCTCGGGCAGCTCGCGGTGGACACGGCGGTGCTCGGCGTGGACGGCTTCGATCCGGTGGACGGCGCGGCGACCCGCCACGAGGACGAGGCCTCGGTCAACCGCCTGCTGTGCGAACGCGCCCGCCGGGTGGTCGTCGCGGCCGACTCCAGCAAACTGGGCGTCCGCGCCTTCGCCCGCATCTGCGCGACCTCGTCGGTGGACGTCCTGGTGACGGACACGGGCCTGGCCCCGGGCGTGGCACTTGCCTTCGGGGCGGCGGGGGTCGAGGTGGTACGGGTGTGAGGGCGGGGCGGGGGGCGGGGCGGGGCGGGGGGGGGCGCCGCGCCGGGCCCCGGC
>NZ_JBSGXU010000039.1:0-23092 GCF_053610205.1 Streptomyces sp. NPDC054932
GTCTTGAAGTCCTCGCGCTTGACTTCCTTGCCGCCCTGGACGAAGACACGGCCGACGGTGACGTCGAAGCCCTCGAGCGGGGTCTGGGCCTCGCAGGTCTCGCCGCTGCCCGTGCGCTTCGCGGGCGGCGTGATGTTGGTGCGCGGCCCCTTGGTCGCGCGTATCTCGTCGTACTTCTTCGTACCGAGGAGGGTGATCGTCAGCGAGGTGTCGGTGGACCGGGCCTGGATGTAGAGGGGGTGGCCGGAGTCGTTGATCCAGCGCAGGTCGAGGGTGCCCCAGGCCACGGTGGCCTCCCGGCCCTCGGGGTAGCGCTCGATGTAGAAGGAGTGGGCGCCGTACTCGACGGGCTTGACGCCCGCGAAGAACAGGGCGTTGAACATGGTGGTGGCGACCGCCGAGACACCGCCGCCGGGCGATTTCACGTACTGGCCGTCGTTGATCATGATGCCGTCGACGAAGCCGTTCTCGGGGGTGCGCTCACCGACCGTGCGGTTGAAGCTCCACTCCTCCCCCGGCATGACGACGGAGCCGTTGATCAGCTCGACGGCGCGGCCGATGTTGGTGGTGCGGTACGGCGCGGCGGGGAAGTCGACGGTGAAGGAGGAGACCTTCTCCTTGATGCCCAGTCGCCGCGCCTCGTCGCTGGTGAGCTCCGGCTGGACCGCCACGGTGGCGACCTCGCCGGTGCGGGCAGCGCCGGTGCGGGTCAGCAGCGGCAGCACGGCCTGGCCCAGCGCCTCCTGCGTCACCTGCCGGCCCGCCCGGCCCTGGTCGCCGATGACCACGCTGCCGTCCGCCTCGAGGCGGGGTGCGGCGTCGCGCGGCGGACGGCTGACCTCTTCGATGGTGGGGGCCACCGCGGGGTCGGCGAGCAGGCCCTTGGAGTCGAGGTCGGGCACGAGGCGGCCCTGTCCGTCGACCCGCATCTTCAGGTGCTCGCCGAGGACGGCGGGGGATATGGAGATGCGCCGGCCGGCGACGGTGAGGGTGACGGGTCCGGACATGGCGGGCTCGGCGAACTGCCGCATGGCCCGTCCGGTCTCCTCGGCGTCGATGCGCGGCTCGGTGCGGGCGACCGGCAGCACGACGGGGCCCGCACCCGGCCGCAGGTAGGCGTCACGGAGGGTGTCGAGGGCCTTGTCCTCGACGAGGGAGACGCCGGTGAGCGGGGCGACTGCCTTCGCCGCGCCCTCCTCGAACGCGATCACCCCGTCGCGGACCTGCTGCTTCGTGGTCTCGCCGAGGCGGTCGACCGCCTCCCGGGCGGTCTGCTCGTCCATGCGGATCACGGGGGCCACGTCCCGCTCGGCCGAGGCGAAGAGGCTGCCGACGACCTCGACCGGGCCGTTTCCGGGCCGTACGGCGCGGTCGAGGGTCGCGTCGGTGTCGAGCGAGAGGCCCAGGGCGGCGGGATCGGCCTTCTCCACCCGGTCGCCGATCTTCATCTCGATCGGCGCCGCGGCGGCGGGCCCGAGCTCCCGGGTCAGCGCCTGGCGGGCCTCGGCCCGGCTCATGCCGCCGATGTCCACCCCCAGGACCCGCGTGCCCTGGTCGATGTCGCCACCGACCGCGAACGCGGTTCCGTAGAGGCCGCCCAGTCCGAGTACGAAGGCTCCCCCTGCCAGGGGCAGAGCGATCCGTCGGCTGCCCGTCCAGCTGCGCACGCGTCCCATGTCTCTCCCGTAGCGCCGACCGGTCAGGGGCGGCGCGGGCCGCAATGGCAGCCATATACGACAATTACGGGAAATAATGATCCCTGCCGGGCGCTTCATTTGGGGCTGAATGTAATAGTTGTCACGATTTTCGCCGTGACCGTCGGACCCGGGAACGGTCAGCCCTGCGTCCCCGGAACCCCCTGCGCACCGTCCGTGCCGTCCGGGCCCGAGACGACGAAGACGTCGGACAGCGGGGCGGTGTCGGCGCCCGCGCCGATCAGCAGGTCGTACGTGTCGGGGGGCAGTACGCCGAGGTCGATCCGCTGCCGCTCCCGTGCCACCGTGATGTCGCGCGCGATCACCGGCCGGCCGGTGGAGCGGACGGTCACCGTGAGGCGGGCCGGCACCTGGGGCAGTTCGCTCTCGCTGAGCGCACTGATGGCTCCGACCTCGCAGACGACGGGTTCGTCGGCGAGGTAGAGGTCGTCGCCGAGGTAGCTGAACCACGAGGTCACGGCAGCACGCAGGTCGTCGATGCGTACGTCGTGCAGGGACTGCAGGATGCCGCTCAGGTGGTCGAGCATCGCACCCTGGTTCTGCAGGCTGCCGTGCTTCTGCGGGACGAAGGTACGGGCGTCCTCGGTGCCGGACAGGGCCGCGGCCAGTTTGGGTACGGTGCCGTCGCCGCCCTCGTCCTGGTCACCGCGGAGCATCAGGGTCTCGACCTTGTGGTCGGTGAGCCGGGCCGCCTGGCGGGTGGGCTGGTCCATGCCGACGATGGGGTGGTAGACCACCTGGTTGGACTCCCAGGCGGACTCCTGCCGGTTCGCGGTGGCCGCCGCCTCCATCTCGTCGAAGAAGTCGGTGAGGTGGCTGCTCCACTGCGGCTGCCAGCCGGGCAGCGCGGCCTTGGCCGGGGTGCTGGCCGCGCCGTCCGGCCCGTACACGCACCGGTAGACCGGCACGAGCTGGTGCAGGGCGGTGAAGGAGCGCAGCAGACGCGTCAGGTCCTTCTCGAAGGGACCGATCCGCTTGTGGAAGCCGTTGCACAGGAACTCGACCGCGTTGAGCGAGCCGTAATAGGGGGTACCGAAGGTCACGATGGCGCGGGTGTCCTTCCAGCCGCCCAGCACCTCGACGAAGTAGCGGGAGACGAGCCCGCCCATCGAGTGCCCGATCAGGACGAGCTGGGCCGCGGAGTTCCCGCTCGTCTCGCGCCAGTTCCGCAGCCAGGTGGCGCTCTGTTCGGCGAGCCTGCGGGCGGCGACCCGGTTGTCGCGCCGCCAGTCGTACGGGTACGGGAAGTAGTTCCGTCCCTGCTGCAGGTCGAACCGCGCCAGCAGGAACTCCTCGATCGCCGTGTAGCCGTCGATCTTCCACAGGCCGGGCAGGGTGTGGAGATCGGGCACCAGCCGGTCGGCGACGATGCCGTCGCCCAGATCGTCCACGAGCCAGTCGTCGGCGCCCAGCTCCAGGGACTCCAGCGAGCCCCCCAGGCTCGCCAGCGCGCCCAGTACCGCCGAGGCCGAGGGGGCCCACACGTCCTTGCCGTTCCTGGTCAGCACGCTCCCGGTGATGCCCGGGAGCAGTACGACGACATCGGCCATCGGGATCCTGGCCATGAGCGGACCTCCTGTCTGCCCCCTAGTTGCCCCCTGGTCGGACGAACGGGTCGGCCGCGTCCCCGTAGTGCTGGTAGGCGGCCCACGAACTCCACCGCTGCCCGCTCGGCGCGCTGTCCGGGTCCTGCTGTCCCGCGGAGCGCAGCCCGTGGAGCCTCCTGCGCGCCGCGCGGACGGCGCCGCCCACCGTCGGCAGCGCCTCGCCGGACCCGCCCTGGAACAGGTGCGTGTAGAACTGGTCGGCGAAGGAGATCCCCTGGTCGTCGGGGATCCGCCAGGCCGCCCCGATGTAGTGCCCCACGCCCATGCGCAGGAACTCGTCGGCGAGACTCGGTACCAGGGCGGCCTGCGGGTTCCCCCAGGGGCTCCGGCCCGCTGCGCCCGGCGCATCGGCCGGATCGCCGGGGCCGGTGGCGCCGCCGAGCCGGGCGGTGTAGCAGGCATTGGCCACGACGATCAGGGGCGGGCGTTCGAGCAGTGCCAGTTCCTGGGCGGTCAGCAGGCCGTCCGCGAAGACCCAGCCCGAGCGCCGTCCCGTACCGGAGAAGTCGAAATCGCTGTGCCCGCAGTAGTGGACGATGTGGTTGCCCCCGCACAGCAGGACCCGCAGGACGTCCAGGCGCCGCGCGGGGTCGACGCCTGGCTGGCGCAGCGAGTTCGCCGCGCCGACGAAGAGGCTGACCCTGGCCCCGAGCTCCTTGAGCCGGGAGGCCACCGCAAGGGCCTCCTGCCGGGCTCCGGGCAGGTGGAAGCCCTTCTCCGGGTCTCCCGGGTCGCCGATCACCAGAGCGCGCAGCGGTCCGTCCGTCGCGCCCTCGGTCATCACCCGCGAGTAGGTGGTGCGCAGTTGCCGTGACAGCTGGGTGCGGATCGCCAGGGGATCGCGCTGCTCGGCGCCCGCCTGCTGGATCTCGGCCAGGAACTCCCAGGGGACGGAGGCGGTGTCCCGGTCCAGTTCCAGCAGTACCGTCGAATCGTCGGTGAGCAGCCGCTGGAAGTCCGGCGGCACCACGAATCGGGACAGCAGGTCGGGCAGTTCGCACGCGTCCTTGACGCTGGGTTCCGTCAGCCGGTCCACGAGCTCGCGCAGCAGGTCCATGTCCACCGGTACGAGGCGCTCCGGAACGGTGGCGCGCCCGGTCAGTGCCGCCCAGCGCAGGCCGCCGACGCCGGACTGGACGGACATCCGGACGGGCACGGAGTCGTCCTGGGCGTCCGCGGGTCTGCGGACCGTCAGGGACAGCTCGGTGCGCTCCACCGAGGCCAGGTCCGCCAGCTGCTCACGGATCTTCCCCTGGATGCCGGGGTCGAAGCCGGCCAGCACGGTGTGCAGGGCGTCCTCCCCGGCCGATGTGTCCGGGCCTCCGGGTGTCCCGTTGCGGGCGGCGGAGCCTCCGGCCGGCCCGGCGAGCCCGGTCAGCGCCGACAGTGCGTACACCGCCGCGGAGGGACCGAACAGCTCGCCGCCGTTCTCCTCGCGCAGCTCCGGGACGATCCGTAGCTGCGCCAGCTTCGCGGCGCATTCGGTGAGCGCGAGGTGGAGCTGCTCCGCGCGCAGCCGGTCCAGCTCCACGACGAACACGTCGGTGAGCCGGGGCGGCGGCGTCGGCGGGCCGATCGGCGCGAGGGCGTCGGCGAAGCCCCGGACGAGGGCGCGGGCGGCCTGCTTGACGGTCAGGTTGCCCGTGCCCGAGCCGATGAGCACGGTGGCCATGGTCCCGGCGTGGCCGAGCCCGACCGCTTCGCCGAGCAGGGAGGCGTACATCTGGACGGCGCGGCGTTCGGTCAGGGTGCCCATCGGTCCCATGCCGACGACGGCGGCGGACCGCACGGGCCCCTCCTTGCAGGGGAAGTACGTGACCTCGCCCAATTGGGCTTCGATCCAGCCGAGCTTGGTGTGCTCCGTGATGATGCGGCGGGGCTCGACGGATATGGCGCGGTCGAGCGCGAGTTCCGCGGCGGCGGGTACTACCGATTGGTAGTGACCCGTGACGTGCAGGTCTGCCGCGATCTGCGCGATGTCGCCCCAGATCACCGTGATGTTGAGCGTTGGACCATCGGTGCGCGGCGGTCGGTCGGGGGCCGGGACCGGAAAGTGTGCGGGCGGGTTGGAGGCCGTCGGTACGTTCTCCAGCAGGTCGGCGATGCGAGCGGTGGCGGGAGTGCTCACCACGCTCCTCCCTTCGAGTCGCCCGAGCTTCTCGATCCGAGTGCGTCACATCTCTCCCCCACTGGATTATCCCACTGTTCAGGGGGGCGGCCAGTGGGGCCCGGCGGGGGGTCCGAGCCGGGCCAGCAGGTCGATCGCGCGGGCCAGTTCGGGTCCCGGTCCGGGCTCCTGGAGACGCGCCCCGAGCAGGGCCGCGGCCTGCTCCGCCCGCTCCCGGTCACGTGCGACGGCGCCGAGCCGGGCGGCGGCCAGGCCGATCCGGTACAGGGGCAGCACCAGGGAGTCGTGCGGGGCGCCGGGCAGGGCGCGCAGCGGACCGCGCACGACCTCCAGGGCTTCGGCGAGGACCGAGGTCGCCTCGGCCATCCGGTTCTGCTCGGCCAGGCACCAGACGCGCAGCCCCAGGACGTCGACCAGGTCCGGGACGACGGTGGCCGGGCTCTCGGAGACGATGCCGCGCCGCAGGCGGATCGCCTTGGTGAGGGCCTGGTCCGCCTCGTCGTGCCGCCGGAGCGTCATCAGGATGACGGCCCGGTGGTGCAGGAGGCCCGCGGTCATGGCGGTGATCGGCGCGTCCGCCGACAGGTGGATCACCATCGCCGCGTCCACCCCGCGCAGTGCGGCGCCCAGTCGCTGCTGGGCGAGGCGGCGCATGGCGTACCGGTCGATCAGGAAGGCCGCGAGCAGTGGTTCGAGTCCGGGGGGCGGGCCGTCCAGGCCGCGCAGCAGCCGGACGGCCGACTCGACCGAGTCCAGCCACTCGTCGGCCTCCCCCAGAACCTCCAGCCGCCCGCCGTGCTCCAGGTGGGCGGTGGCGAGGTCGCGCAGATGACTGCCCGGCTCCTCGTCGGCCAGTGCGGTCAGCAGGGCGACGGCCTCGGCGGACGCCTCCAGCGCCTCCGCGGTGCGTGCCACCACCGTCAGGCATGCCGCCAACCGCCGCAGCGCGTCGGGGAGTTCGGCGCGTGCTGCCTGTGGATTGGTACGGGCTGCTGCGCGCAGGGCGCCGACGGCCTCGGTCATGGCCTCCAGGGCCCTGTCGTGCTGGCCGGCGGTGGTGCGGTCGGCGCTGAGGTTCTTCAGGGTGTGGGCGAGCAGGATCCGGTCCGTTTCGGGGCGCTCGGCCGCGGAGGTGCGGGCGGCGGCCACGGCCTCTTCGCCCGTGGCCAGGGCCTCGCCGTGGCGGCCGAGGGCGTGCAGCCTGTTGCCGAGACCGAGCAGGGCGATCACGAGGTGCCGGAGGTGGGTCTCGGGCCGCTGGCGCAGGAGCGTCCGGGCCACGTCCACGGCTTCCCGCGCCGAGACCGCCGCAGCCTCCAGGTCCGCGAGCTGTTCCTGCACGTTGGCCAGTGTGGTCAGGCTCATGCCCAGGTCGCGCAGGTGCGCGTCGGGCAACTCCGAGGCCAACGCGCGCCGTAGCCGCACCGCCTCCGCGATCGGACGGTGGGCCTCCGACGGGTTTCCGGTACGGCGCAGGGCGATGGCGTACGTGTGCAGGGCGTGGGCGTAGCCGGCGCGGTGCCGTTCCGGCCGGAGGCCGTACAACTCTGCGTACAGTGCGGTGGATTCGCGGCTCGCGTCGAGCGACTCCGCCAGCAGTCCCAGGTCGTCCAGCCGGACGGCGAGGTTGAGCACTCCGCTCGCGAGCTCGCGCAGGTGCGCGTCGCGGTCGGAGCGCACCATCCGGCGCCGGATCGCGACGGATCTGCGGACCGTCGCCAGGGACTCCTCGCCCCGGCCGTGGTCGCCGTACTGGCCGCTGAGGGTGGCCAGGCCCGCCGCCAGTGCGGGCAGCCAGTACCCGGGGTGACGGGCCTCCAGGCGTTCCCAGAGCTCGACGGCTTCGGTTGCCGCCGACAGTCCCCGGTCCCGTTCGCCGAGGTCATCGAGCCGCTGGGCCAGGCTGCCCAGGTTCCTGGCCAGGTTCGGCAGCCGGTCCGGGTCGTCCGGCGGCCGGTTCCGGTGGTGGGCGACGACCCGCTCGGTGATCTCCACGGCCCAGGACGCCAGGCGCTCGCTGTAGTTCGGCAGGCTCTCGGCGAGCCGGCACAGACTGTCCGGGGGCAGTTCCTCGTCCCTGACCACGGTCTCCAGCGCCGCCAGCAGCGGTCCGGGAGCGGCGGTGCGCGTGGCCAGGCCGACGGCGTGCGGGGCGAGGACGTCCCGGTGGGCGAGGCACAGGTCGCGCAGCGGAGCGTCGAGCCCGCCGCCGAAGACGGGGTGGGCGGCCGCCCTGGTGTAGAGGTCGAGCAGGTGCTCGGCCTGTGCGGGCGCGGCCCGTACGAGGTGATGCGCGAGGTCGGGGTCTTCCTGCAGCCTCCGTCCGACGAACCGCTCCGCGATCCGGTCGGGCTGCAGGCTGCCCCATGCGGCGCCGGCGGCGGGCGGGTAGAGCTCGGAGATCCAGGTGCGTGTGCTGTTCCGGCGGCTTGCGGTCTGGCCCTCGAACGAGGGCAGCCGCGTCAGTACGGTGTCGGCCTGTTCCCTGTCCACCCTGCCGACCAGCAGCGCTGCCGCCAGGGCGTCGCGCAGGGTGGGCGGGCTCAGGTGTCCGTGAAGGTCCGGCCAGGTCTGCGCACTGTTGCGCCAGTAGCCGTCCTCGTGCTCCAGCAGCCGGTCCTCCACCTCTTCGGCGTCGTGGTGCCGGTCCGCGCGCGGAGTTCCGGGTCTGCCCGGGGTGGCGGCGTCCAGCAGATCGACGAGGGCCGTCATGTGCAGGGTGAGGGCGTTCGCATGGCCCTCCTGGTCCAGCGGGGGCGTGGGCAGCGCGGCGGCGAGGGCGGCCCAGTCCGGGCCGTCCGTCGAGGACAGTGCGGCGACGAAGGCCGTCAGCGCGCGCCCGTAGGCACGCCGCCGGTCAGCGGGGCCGGCCTGGAGCGGGGCGAGGGCGATCCCGTCCGCTCCTGCCAGCAGTTCCCTGGAGCGCTTCGACCGTGTGCGCAGCGCCGTCCACCAGTCCCCGCCGGCGCGGGCGAGGAACAGCAGCTTGAGACGGTGCTTGCCAGGATGCCTCCCTGCGGCCCGGAGCAGGGCCTGCACCTGTTCCGGGCGCGTTTCGGCGTAGTCCAGCACGATCAGCAGCGGTGCGGCGACGTCCTGGACCACCACCAGTGCATCGGGGTCCGCCTCCGGGTCGGGCCACCACACCTGCCACGGCAGGCGCTTCCCGTCCGCGTACGCGACCTCGGTACCGGCCAGTTCCGCGGCGAGGCGTCCCGCCAGCCGGGTCTTGCCCTGGCCTCCCGCACCGTGCAGCAGCCGGGCACCGAAACCGTCCTTGCCGCACCAGCTCACGAGTTCGGCGAGCAGCACGTCCCGGCCGTAGAAGGGCACCGCGTTCGCCTCGGGACGCAACAGCGCCGCCGGGGAGGCGGACGGGACGGACGGCGGACGGCGCTCGAGATCGGCCAGTGCGCCGAGTTCGGCGGCCTCCGGCGGGGCGTACGCCCCGGCCTCGGCCAGGGTGGCGCGGAAGTCGGGGTCGCGGTCCAGTACGGCGACGGGCACCGCCAGCACGGCGCCGCGCCCGAAGTACGCCGGGTCCTCGGCGACGACCCCGACGAGCAGCTCCCCGCAGTACACGGGGGCACCGGAGAGGCCGCCCCAGGGCGAGCCCCCCGGCTCGTTCCAGGTGGGCGGGTGCTGGTCCAGGACGCAGTAGTGACGGCCGTTGATGTCGCCGCTGACGGGGTTGATCGTGCAGGTCAGCTGGTACGTCTCGATGGGCCGGCCGTCGTACTGGACCAGGTTGGGCAGGCCCCGGACCTCCGCCTCCTGCTTCGGCCGGCCGGTGACGAAACGACCCCAGCGCACCGGAGCGGCGTCCGGGCCGGACCAGCCGGGGCCGGTGACGCGCACCAGGGCCGCATCGTCACGGCCCTTGGGCGTGCCGCACCACACCACCTCGCCGATGTGCTCCTCGTCCTCGTGCCCGGGCCGGAACACCCGGACCCGGGCACTCTTCCGTTCCACGACGTGGGCGGAGGTGAGCACCAGACCCGGCCCGACGAGGAAGCCCGTGCCGGACGCGCGTGCGTGTGCGAGACCTATGACACCTACCAGCCGGAAGCGCTCCATACCGGCCCGCTTCAGTGCGTACCGGGGCTCGGGGGCCGGCCCCACGAGCCGCGTACGGAGATGTCCCTGCCATCGGCCGTGTGGGGGGTGAGGGTCAGGGCGATGTGCTGGGTGCGTTCGCGCCCGAGGCCGGCCTCGGCGTCGGCGGACACCACCCAGGCGCGGAAGCCGGACTTCACGGTGGCGTCGGTGCGCAGCACGACCGTGAACTCCAGGTTCACGGGTCCCACGGTGAACTGGAGCTCCTGTCCTGCCCCGTTCGCGGTCGCGGTCTGCAGTTCCTCGCGTATCGCGGCGACCGCGTCCGCCAGGCCGATCTCTCCGGAACGTGCCATCGGGTCCCCCTTGTGCTCCTGCGCGCCCGCGGCGGGCGGCGCGAGGATTCCACGGTAGCGAAATCGGGTGCCCACGGGGGGCGAAATGGGAGCAACTCGGCTTTCCCTCAGGCGCGTTGCCGTGGCGGGATCATCAGGGTTAGATTCCTAGAAACTCTTTCCAATTCGAGCGGGGCAGACGTGTTGGAGCTGACGGGGAGCGGAGCCGAGCCGCTGGAGGCGGGGGATCCGCAGCGCATCGGGTCGATTCCGCTGGCGGGGCGGCTCGGAGCCGGCGGCATGGGCCGGGTGTACCTCGGGCTCCGGGAGGGCCGGTACGTCGCCGTCAAGCAGCTGTTGTCCTCCGTCGTCGGCGAGGACGAGGACTTCCTGCGCCGGTTCGGCCACGAGCTGGACAACCTCGCCCGGCTGCCCGAGGACGCCACCGCACCCCTGCTCGACAGCGACCGCAGCGCCAGTCCCCCGTGGTTCGCCACCGCGTACATCCCGGGGCTCACCCTGCGGGAGGCCGTCGGACTGCACGGCGGCCCGCTGCCCGCGCACGCCCTGTGGCTGCTGCTGCGGGAGGCCGCAAAGGGTCTGGCGGCGGTGCACGCGCTGGACATGGTACACCGGGACCTGAAGCCGTCCAACGTCATGCTGACCCTCGACGGGCTCACCCTCATCGACTTCGGCGTGGCCCGGGCGGCCGAGCAGAGCCAGCTGACCCGGACCGGCATGGTCGTGGGCACGCCCGCCTACATGGCGCCCGAACAGGCTTCGGGCAGGCGGCGGTTGAGCGGTGCCACCGATGTGTTCGCGCTGGGCTCCGTACTCGCGTACGCGGCGTGCGGTCAGCCGCCGTTCGGCGACGAGTCGGGGCACGGGGTGCTGTACCGCATCGTCCACGAGGAGCCCGATCTGGAGCCGCTGCGGGAGCTGGAGCCGGACCTCGCCGACCTCGTCGCGGCCTGCCTCGACAAGGACCCCGAGGGGCGGCCCACCGCTGCCGAGCTCCTCGAACGCGCCGCCGCGCACGGCCCGTTCACCGCACCGCTGTGGCCGCAGGCCATCACGGCGCGCCTGACCGAGCGGGCCGCGTTCGCCGCGGACGTCCAGGAGATCGACGTTCCGACGGTCCCGCTCACCGGTGAGAAGACCGAACCGGAACCGGCACGGGCACCGGCAGCGAAGGAGACGGAGCGGGAGCCCGGGAAGGCGGTGGGGGACCCGGAGCCCGCGGCCCCCGTGGTCACCGCTCCTCCGGCCACGGCCCGTCCGGAACGGCCCGAGCGCCGCCGCCGTACCCGCGTCTTCCTCGCCGTCCTGCCCGTCGTCGTGGTCGCGGGCGGTACGACCCTCGCCATCCAGCACCTGCCGTACGCCTCCGCCCCGCAGGCCGGGTCCGGGAACACCCCCTCCGCCCCGGTCACGGCGCCCGCCGACCCGGTGGCCTCGGCTCCGGCAGCGGCGGACGGCAGCCCGTCGGGTACGGCGTCACCCGCGCAGCCACCCGCCCAGGACCCGGCGCAGGGCGGTACGGGCGGCGGTCCGCCGGCCGCGGCCGCCGCAGGCGCGGGCGGCACCGGACCCGGCGCCGGCTCGGGCCCCGGCGGCGGCACACAGCCCGGCCCGGGCAGCGCCGGGAACTCACGCAACCCCGCCAACGCGGGCGGCTCCGGCAGTACGCGCCCCGCCAACGGCGGGACGTCCACGGCGCCCACGGCCCCCGCGCCCCCGGCACCTCCCGCGTCCGGCACCCACCGCTTCCGCAACGGCAACAACAGCAAGTGCATCACGCAGGTCTTCGGTTCCTCGGACTTCGGCGACTGCGCGGACGCGAGCGCCAAGTGGACCGTGCAGAGCAGGTCCGACGGCAGCTTCAAGCTCGTCAACCAGCAGAGCGGCGGCTGCCTCTACGCCAACATGCTCGGCCAGGCGGTCTTCGTGGGCGACTGCTCCCAGGACACCGCCCGGCTGTGGCGCACGGGGTCGGGCGGCAGCCTCCGCAACGACTTCAGCGGGGGCTGTCTCGACCTGGGCATGAGCAGCGGCCTGGTGACGAAGACGTGCGGCGGGGAGGCCTCGCAGCGCTGGACGAAGAGCTGAGGGCCGTTCGCGTCAAACGGCCGCCGTCCCTGCGGACCGGCGGGCGCCCACGCCCGACCCGGGCAGGGCGACGGATCGCAGCCAGGACGCGGCGGAAGGCACCTCGAGGGCCGCGCGGAGGAGGCCGTAACCGATCGCGCCGCCGAGCGTGTTGACGAGCAGGTCGTTGATGTCCGAGGCGCGGCCGTTGTTGAAGGCGACGTACGACAGCAGCTGCGCGGCCTCGATGGACAGGCTCGCCAGCGCGGTCACGGCCGTCACCCGCCGGGCTCCGGTCACCCGGGTCAGGAGGGGCAGCAGGAATCCGAAGGGAATCAGCATGATGACGTTCGGGACCGCGGTCGGGTCGATCGTGACGAGGGGGACGGGGTTGATCTGGTTGGTCCAGGGCATCCGGTTCGCGTACTCGCCCCAGGTGACGTCCAGGGGGAAGACCGTGACGGCCAGTACCGCCGCGGCGTACACACCCGTAAGGATCCGCAGGACGGCGTGCTGACCCGTCCAGCCGGGCACGGACCGGTTGGCGCGCACCGCCACCACGGCGGCGAGGGCGGCGAGGGCCGGTCCCAGAACATACTCCGGACCGATGGAGAACTGGATGTTCAAGGTGCAACTCCTGTGAGTGGCGGCGCCTGACGCCTGCTGTCCGGCGCCGGCGGTGCGGACGCCGTTCACTCTCCCCACGGAGGTCCGGGAGCGTATCGACCGAAAGGAAGATCCCGGTCCGTACGACTACGACTTTCGGCGGAGGGGCGACACCGGGCTGATGATCTACTCTGCGCCGTATGTGGTCTCCTCTCCTCCGCTTCCCGGCCGCTCCTGGCCGGACAACGGTCCTGCCGTGGTCCCTCGCGGCCTGCGTACTCGCGGCCGCGACCTGGGCGGACATGCACGCCGGGACGTTCACCGGCTCGGCGCAGCACGGCCCGCTCGCGCTGGCGGCCGCGGCCGCGGGCACCGTCCTCCTCGCCCTGCCCCTGCTCAAGGAGGCCCGGTCGTACGCCTGGGCCGGGGGCGGCGCAGCCACCGCCTCGCTGTCCTGCTCCGCGGCCCTGCACGTGGGCCACGGCACCGCCGGTGCCTCGTCCGCATACGGTGCCTTCGAGCCCGTCGCCCTCCTGGTCGTACTGGCCTTCGTCGCCCGGCGGGCGCCGGCTGCCGCCACCGCACCGATCGCCCTGCTGCTGGCGGCGGCCGTCGTCGTGCGCCCGCTGTCGATCGGCGTGCAGGAGGGCAGCCTCATCGTCGCGTTCGTCCTCACCCTGATCACGGTCCTGGTGGCGGGCGCGAGCGTGACCGCTCGCATGGTGGTGGCCGACCGGCGGCAGCGCGAACACCGCATCCGGCTCGAACAGCGGATCGATCTGGCCAGGGACCTGCACGACTACGTCGCCCACCACGTGTCCGGCATCGTGGTCCAGGCCCAGGGCGCCCGGGCGGTCGCCGCCAGGCGGCCCGACCTGGTCCTGCCCGCTCTGCAGCGCATCGAGGAGACCGGCGCGGAGGCACTCGCGTCCATGCGGCAGATGGTCGGCGGGCTCCGGGCCGGCGCATCGGACGCCCCACCGGCCGCACCCGCCGGTATGGACGATCTGCGGGCCCTGGTGGACGGGTTCGCCCTGAACGGGGTGCCGGCCCACCTCAGCGAGGAGGGCCCGACGGACACCGTTCCTCCCGAAGTGGCCGCCACGCTGCACCGGGTGACGATGGAGTCCCTCACCAACATCCGCAAGCACGCCCGCCACTGCCGCCACGTCAGTGTCCAGGTGCGGGTGCGTCCCCACGAGGCCGCCGTGAGGATAACCAACGACGGGACGGCCCTCCTGACCTCCCGCCCGGGCTACGGGTTGAAGGGCCTGAGCGAACGCGTGACCCTGGCCGGCGGCACCTTCCGGGCCGGTGCCACGCCCGAGGGGGACTGGCAGGTGCGGGCCCGGATGCCGCTCACCCCTCCCGGGACGGGCGTTTCGTGATCCGCGTGATGCTCGCCGACGACCAGGCCATCGTCCGCAGCGGAATCGCCATGATCCTCGCGGCCGAGCACGACATCGAGGTCGTCGCAGAGGCGGAGGACGGGGTCGGGGCCGTCGAGCAGGCCGCGCTGCACCGGCCCGACGTCGTCCTCATTGACATCCGCATGCCCCGGCTCGACGGCCTCGACGCCCTGCGTGCGCTCACCCGGCCGACGGCCGGTCACCGCCCCAAGGTCGTGATGGTGACGACGTTCGACGACGACGAGTACGTCACCCGGGCCCTGCGGTCGGGCGCGTGCGGCTTCGTCCTCAAGGACTCGGGGCCGCGGCTGCTCGTCGAGGCGGTCCGCGCGGCGGCGGCCGGGGACTCCCTCATCAGCCCCTCCATCACGGTGCGCCTGCTCCAGCGGCTGATGCCGTCCGACACGAGGGAGGACGCCGCCCGGACGCACCTCTCCCCCCGTGAGGTCGACGTGGTCCGCCTCGTGGCCAGGGGGCTGACCAACGTGGAGGTCGCGGCCGCCCTCACCGTCACCGTGGGCACGGTCAAGACCCACCTCGGCAACATCCAGGGCAAGCTCGCCGCCCGCAACCGCGTCGAGATCGCCGCGTGGGCCTGGCGGACGGGCCTCGCGGACGCCTGCGACGGTCGCTGAGGGCCCGTCCTACCGGTCAGGCCGAGGTCTTGCCCCGTCCGCCCTTGGGTCCGCGCCCGCCGTTCGTCGGCGGGTATCCGGGCCTCGCCGGTACCGCGGGCGGGAAGGGAGCCGGCAGCGGCGGAAGGGCCGGCCGGTGCAGCCAGGCCGTGAACAGGTCGTCCAGCGGCTCCGCCGCGTAGCGGGCCGCGTGCTGGGTGAAGCCCACCGTGGACACCACGCCGTACCGGTGCACCGTCACCCAGTCCCGCAGCATGCGGAAGAACGCGCTGTCGCCGAGGGCGCAGCGGACCGCGTGCACCGCGAGGCCCCCGCGCTGGTAGAGGCGGTCGTCGAACATCAGCTTGCGGCCGGGGTCGGCCAGGAGCAGGTCCTGCGGCTGCAGGGCGAGCAGCCGGTGCGCGGCGGCCGCCTGCTCATGGGCGCTGCGGCCGCCGGAGCGCTCCGACCACAGCCATTCGGCGTACTTCGCGAAGCCCTCGTTCAGCCAGATGTGCCGCCAGTCGGCGATGGTCACGCTGTTGCCGAACCACTGGTGCGCCAGTTCGTGGGCGATGAGCCGTTCCGAGCCCCGTACGCCGTCCACGTGGTTGGCGCCGAAGGTGGACAGCCCCTGCGCCTCCACGGGGACGTCCAGTTCCTCGTCTGCGACGACCACCGCGTACTCGCCGAAGGGGTAGGGCCCGAAGAGTTCCTCGAACAGCCGCATCATGGCGGGCTGCCGCGCGAAGTCGCGCGAGAACCGGGCCAGCAGGTGCGCGGGCACGTAGGCGCTCTGCGGGACTCCCCCGAGTCCGGGCTCGCCGAGCAGCACCGTCTGGTACATGCCGATGGACAGGCCGACGAGGTAGCTGGAGGTCGGCGCCGACTGCTCGTAGACCCACGTGGTCGTGCTGGCCCTCGTGGTGCGGGTGAGCAGGCGGCCGCCGGCCACCACCGTGTACGCAGACGGCGTGTTGACGGAGATCTGGTACGAGGCCTTGTCGGCCGGCCGGTCGTTGCACGGGTACCAGGAGGGTGCGCCGACGGGCTGGCTGGCCACCAGGGCTCCGTCGGTCAGTTCCTCCCAGCCGAGGCCGCCCCAGGGGCTGCGCACGGGCTTGGGGTTGCCCGCCCAGTGCACCTCCACGGTGAAGGCGGAGCCGGCGGGCAGGGGCTTGGCCGGGCGGACGCGGAGTTTGCCGCCGCGGTGGGTGTAGTGCGGGACCCGGCCGTTCACCAGGACCCGGCCTATTCTGAATTCGGCCAGGTTCAGGTGGAACTCGGCGACCGGCGCCCTCCCGGCGATCGCGCTGAGCCGGGCCGTCCCGGCGAGTCGGTTGGGGCCGGGGCGGTACTCCAGAGCGAGCTCGTACCGGTGCACTCGGTAACGGGAGTCGCCGTTGGCCGGGAAGTACGGGTCCGAAGGCTCTGTTCTCTGGCCGCTCACTGCCGCTTCCGCTCCCTGCGCTGTGCTCGTACGACGTGCTGGTGTACCGGTGTTCCGGTGCTGCCGCTGCTCCCGGCCGCGGCGCGGACGGCCCGGTCAGGACCGCCATGCCTCGATCGGGTTGCCCAGCCAGCGGGTGTCGGCGGGGACGGATTCCCCGGCCATCACCAGGGATGCGGGGCCCAGCGTGCTGCGGGCCCCCACCGTGCTCCCGGGCAGGACGATTCCGCCCGGGCCCAGGGTGGCGCCCTCACGGAGCACCACAGTATCCGTCCTCAAGATCCGGTCGTGGAAGAGGTGCGTCTGCAACACACAGCCGCGGTTCACGCTGACCCCGTCGCCCAGCACGACCAGGTCCGTCTCGGGGAGCCAGTAGCTCTCGCACCACACGCCCCGGCCGATCCGGCCGCCGAGTCCGCGCAGCCACAGGGCCAGCACCGGCGTGCCGGGCACCGATCCGGCCAGCCACGGCACGGCCAGTACCTCGACGAAGGTGTCCGCCAGCTCGTTGCGCCATACGAAACCGCTCCACAGGGGGTGCTCCCCCGTCCGGTGCCGGCCCACCAGCAGCCATTTGGCGGTCACCGCGATCGCGCAGGCGCTGGCCCCGGCGGCGAGCAGGACCGCTCCGGAGAGCAGCGCGGCGCCCCAGATCCCCAGACCGCTGAGCGTGATGAGCGCGCAGAGCGCCGCCACCGTCAGAACGGCCAGGGCGGCCGAGCAGAACACCGGGGCGAGTCGGCACAGCTCCACCAGCCCGCGCGCCCACAGCAGCCGGGCGGGTGGCTCGTACGTCCGGCTCTGGTCGGCGTCCGCGGTGGACCGGGGCAGCCGGACCGGCGGGAGACCCAGGTAGGAGCTGCCCTTCTTGGCCTTCTTCGGGGTGGCGGACAGGACGCCGACCAGCCCGTCGTCCGGCACGGTGCGGCCCGGGGCGGTCATGCCCGAGTTGCCGAGGAAGGCGCGGCGGCCGATCTCGGAGTGTCCGATCCGTACCCAGCCACCGCCCAGTTCGTAGGGGGCGGTCAGGGTGTCGTCGGCCAGGAAGGCGCCCTCGCCGACGGTGGTCAGGCTGGGCAGCGCGAGGACGGTGGACACCTCGGCGCCCCGGCCGATCTTCATGCCGAGCAGTCGCAGCCACACCGGGGTGATCAGCCCCGCGTACAGGGGGAAGAGCGTCTCGCGGGACAGGTCCATCAGCTGGGTGACCGTCCAGGCCTGCCAGCCGACCCGGCTGTGCGTCGGGTGGGTCCCCGTGCGCAGGCCGAGGCTGAGCAGCCGTACGGAGACCAGCAGCAGGGCCGCGTACGCGAACCCGAAGGCGAGCGCTCCGGGCACCACGGCGAGCAGGGCTCCGCGCAGCGCTTCGCCGAGTCCGGCGTCGGCGGGCACGAACCGGCCGACCACGAGGAGGGCGGGCAGGGCGGCGAGCACGGGCAGGGCCGTGAGGCAGAAGCCGGCCGCGCCGTACGCGGCCCGCCAGGGGAGCCCGCGCGGCGGGCGCTCCTTGGGCCAGTTGTGCTTGGCCTTGCCGAGCTTGCCGGCGGGCGCTCCGGCCCAGCGCTGGCCGGTCGGGATCTGTCCGACGACGGCGGAGCCCGGGGCCACCTCGGCGCGCTTTCCGACGCGCGCGCCGGGGAAGAGGATGCTGCGGGTGCCGACCACCGCGCCCGCGCCGACCTTGACCGGGCCGATCTCCAGGCGGTCCCCGTCCAGCCAGTGGCCGCAGAGGTCCACCTCGGACTCGACGGCGCAGCCGCGGCCGAGCTTCAGCATGCCCGTGACCGGGGGCAGGGAGTGCAGGTCGACCTCGGGTCCGATCTTGGCGCCGAGGGCCCGTCCGTAGCGCTCCAGCCAGGAGCCGGTGAGGGACGTGGCGCCGGCGCATTCGGCCAGCCGCTCGGCCGTCCACAGCCGCAGGTGCACGCTTCCGCCGCGCGGGTAGCGGCCGGCCTTCACTCCGCGCAGCAGGAGCCGGGCGCCGCCGGCCGCGATCGCGAGGCGGCCCGGGGGGCTGAAGAGCACTGCCGCGCCCGCGGCGACGAGCCACCATGAGGCGGTCGGCGCCCAGGGGAAGGGGCCGAACAGGTGCAGTACGTTGCCCAGGGCCAGCAGGGCGACCGTCCAGCGCAGGCCCACCAGGGTGAACAGCGGGAGCAGCAGGAGGGTCTGGATCACCTGGGCGCGCAGCGGAACCGGCGCGACCGTCCGGGCAGCGCCGTCGTCCTGGGCGGATTTCTCCAGGTGCCGGGCCAGCTTGCGCAGGGTGGGCTGCTGGTAGATGTCGAGGACGGCGGCGCTCGGGTAGCGGGTGCGCAGCCGGGTGGTGAGCTGGGCGGCGGCGAGGCTGCTGCCGCCGATCGCGAAGAAGTCGTCGGCGGCGCCGGTGACGGTCACGCCGAGGGTCTCGCTCCACTGCTCGGCGAGCCATGCCTCGGTGCCGTAGAGCTGTTCGGTGGGGCCGGAAGTCTCCAGGTCGGGCAGCGGCCAGGGCAGCGCGTTCCGGTCGACCTTGCCGGAGGTGCGGGTGGGCAGCTCGTCGACGGGGGCGAGGAGGGGTACGAGGGCGGCGGGCAGTTCGGCGCGCAGCCGGGTCACCGCGGCCGCGTGGTCCCAGCCGTCCTGGGTGACGAGGTAGCCGACGAGCAGCTGGTTGCCGCTGCGTGCGGTGCGTACGGCGGCGGCGGCGCCCGCGACGCCGGGCAGGGCCTGCAGCGCGGCGTCCACCTCGCCCAGCTCGATCCGGCGGCCGCCGAGCTTGATCTGCTCGTCGGCGCGGCCGAGGAAGACCAGGCCTTCCGGTTCGGCGCGGACGAGGTCACCGCTGCGGTAGGCGCGCTGCCAGCCGAGGGATTCGAGGGGGGCGTACTTCTCGGCGTCCTTTTCGGGGTCGAGGTAGCGGGCGAGGCCCACGCCGCCGATCACGAGCTGGCCGCTGCCGCCCATGGGCACCGGCTCTCCCGATTCGTCGACGACGGCGAGTTCCCAGCCGTTCAGCGGGAGGCCGATCCGGATCGGCTCCTCACCGGTCAGGAGGGCGGCGCAGGCGACGACGGTGGCCTCGGTGGGGCCGTAGGTGTTCCAGACCTCGCGGCCCTCGGTGACCAGGCGCTGGGTCAGCTCGGGCGGGCAGGCCTCGCCACCGAAGATCAGCAGCCGGACCTCGTTGAGTGCCTCGGGCTCCCAGAGCGCGGCCAGGGTCGGCACGGTGGAGACCACGGTGATCTCCTGTTCCACGAGCCAGGGGCCGAGGTCGGCGCCGCTGCGCACCTGGGAGCGGGGTACGGGCACGAGGCAGGCGCCGTAGCGCCAGGCCAGCCACATCTCCTCGCAGGAGGCGTCGAAGGCGACGGAGAGTCCGGCCATGACGCGGTCGCCGGGTCCGATGGGCTCGTCGGCGAGGAACAGTGCGGCCTCGGCGTCGACGAAGGCGGCGGCACTGCGGTGGCTGACGGCGACGCCCTTGGGCCTGCCGGTGGAGCCGGAGGTGAAGATGATCCACGCGTCGTGCTCGGGGCCGGGCCGGGCGGCGCCCGTACGTGCTCCTTCGCCCGCGCCGGCGCCCGCGGGGCCGGCGTCGATGCGCCGTCCGCCGCCGATCACGGCCCGGACACCGGCCTCGCCGAAGACCAGTTCGGCGCGCTCGTCCGGATCCTCGGCGTCGACCGGTACGTAGGCGGCGCCCGCGGCCAGGACGGCGAGGACGGCCACGTACAGCTCGTTGGTCCCGGACGGGACGCGGACGCCGACGCGGTCGCCGAGCCCCACTCCGGCGGCCGCGAGGGCCCGCCGCCGGCGCTCGACCTCGGCGGCCAGCGCCCGGTAGGTCAGCCGGGTGGTTCCGTCGTCGAGGGCGAGTTCGTCGGGGTACGCCCGAACGGTGGCCTCGAAGACGTCGACGAGGGTGCGGGTGGGGGCCGCGGGCCCGGCGGTGAAGCGGGCGGATTTGCCGGACTCCTCCAGCCTCTCCCCGTCGTCGAGCAGAGTGAGTTCACTGCGCTCAGGTGTGACTGCCATCGGCCCTCACGTCTCGATCCCGGCAGTATCCGGGTCGCCGGCGGAGCCCGGGTCTGCCCAGGTTGTTCCGGCCCAGCGCCAAACAACCCACCAGTCTAGTGCGCCATCAAGGATTTTCTTGTTGAAGCCTTGCGCGTGGCTGGGAAGAGACGGTAATGCGGCCGCGGAACGCAGGACGGTCCGCGGCGACGGGGGGCGTGCGGAGCGTGATCGGGCGCTCGCATATCGTCGGCCGGTATGACCGATCGATTCGCGCCGACGTCGCGCTTTCTCGTACTCCACGACTACGGCATGGGCGGCTCGTGGTGGTGGGTCCACGCGCGCTCGGTGCGGGAGGTGCGCGAGACGTTCGCGGACGTGGAGGTCATCGACACGGCGGAAAGCATCGAACGGGCCGAGACCTGGGACCTGGAGGAGGCCTGGGTCGACGGGACGACCACGCCCGACGGGCTGGACGAGCTGCGGGCCAAGCGGGATGCCCAGCGCGGCCGTGACGGTTTCGGCGCGCTCGCCGACCGGAAGATCGTGTGGCTGCGGCGGCGCTGGGACTACGACGACGACGAGGACCTGACGCTCTACCTGATGGAGGTCGAGGCCGACGGCCGCAGGCTGCGCCAGGTGGAGCTGGAGCCGGACGGTCCCGGCGTGCGCAGCGGCCCGGACGACTGGCCCTTCAACCCGCCCGTCGTCGACCTGTTCGACCCCGAGCTCGTGGACATGCAGATCAGCGAGGAGGAGTTCGAGGCAGCCTGGCTCCGCGCCCGGCAGCAAGAGGCGGATGCGGATGCGGACCAGGACGAGTGGTAGGACGCGGGGTCGGGCTGAGGCCGTCGGCGGCCGCGGCTACGCACAGTCCGGGCAGAGCCCGCGGTAGGTGACCTCGACCCCGGACACCGTGAAGCCGAAGCGCTCGTGCGCCGGGAAGCCGGCCAGCGGGTTGCCGGTCGGGCGGACGTCTCGGATGAGGCCGCAGCCGGAGCACACCAGGTGCTGGTGCGGGTGGTGCGCGTTGGGGTCGTAGCGCTTGGCCCGGCCGTCGGTGGTGACCTCCGCGACCTCACCGAGGGCGACCAGCTCGCCCAGGGCGTTGTAGACGGTCGCCCGGGATATCTCCGGCAACCGCTGCACCGCGCGGGCGTGCACCTCGTCCGCCGTGAGGTGCACGTGGTCGCCGTCGAGGACCTCCGCGACCACCCGCCGCTGGGACGTCATCCGCCAGCCCCGCCCGCGCAAGCGCTCCAGCAGGTCACTCATATCGGCCCACCTGTTCAGGTTCGACGGGACGTCCCGAAGTTCGTCGAGGACATCCGGGATCCGATCGAATGTGGGCCTGGTGTCCTTCTTGACTTGGATTCCGTCCATCGTAGGATCGGTTTCGTAGATGGCCAAGAGGCAGGAAGACTCCCGAGCGGCAGGTGACAAAGACGTGACGGATCACCGCCGGGGAGCTGCGCGGTGCCGACACGCCGGCGCCCGCCGCCGGCGTCCCCCTGCCCTCAACCGTCCGGGACGGTGACCCCTCGGCGTCGAGGCGACCGACGAGGCCGAGCCCATGCACGTGGGGCCGAGTGCCCCGGTTTTTCCATCGCTTTCAGCGCATTCAGTTCCTGAACACCGTGATCCGCCTGGTACGGAAGGATTCCCATGTCTGAGAACCATGATGCAATCGTCACGGACGCCAAGTCGGAGGGCGGGGGCGGCTGTCCCGTCGCCCACGACCGGGCCCCGCACCCCACCCAGGGTGGCGGAAACCGCCAATGGTGGCCCGAACGGCTCAACCTGAAGATCCTCGCGAAGAACCCCGCCGTGGCCAACCCCCTGGGCGAGGAGTTCGACTACGCCGCGGCGTTCGAGACCCTCGACCTCCCCGCGGTGAAGCGGGACATCGCGGAGGTGCTGACCACCTCCCAGGACTGGTGGCCCGCCGACTTCGGCCACTACGGCCCGTTCATGGTCCGGATGGCGTGGCACAGCGCGGGCACCTACCGGATCAGCGACGGCCGCGGCGGCGCGGGAGCCGGGCAGCAGCGCTTCGCCCCCCTCAACAGCTGGCCGGACAACGGCAACCTCGACAAGGCCCGCCGCCTGCTGTGGCCGGTCAAGAAGAAGTACGGCCGCAGCCTCTCGTGGGCCGACCTGATGATCCTCACCGGCAACGTGGCCCTGGAGTCCATGGGCTTCGACACCTTCGGTTTCGGCGGCGGCCGTGCGGACGTCTGGGAGCCGGACGAGGACGTCTACTGGGGTCCCGAGACCACCTGGCTCGACGACGAGCGCTACACCGGAGACCGCGAGCTGGAGAACCCGCTCGGCGCGGTCCAGATGGGCCTCATCTACGTCAACCCGGAGGGCCCGAACGGCAACCCCGACCCGATCGCCGCGGCGCGCGACATCCGTGAGACGTTCCGCCGGATGGCGATGAACGACGAGGAGACGGTGGCGCTGATCGCGGGCGGCCACACCTTCGGCAAGACCCACGGCGCGGGCCCGGCCGAGAGCGTCGGCCCCGACCCCGAGGCCGCCCCGCTGGAGGCGCAGGGGCTGGGCTGGAGCAGTTCCTTCGGGACCGGCAAGGGTGGCGACGCGATCACCAGTGGTCTTGAGGGCATCTGGACCAACACCCCGATCACCTGGGACAACACCTTCTTCGAGATCCTGTTCGGCTACGAGTGGGAGCTCTTCAAGAGCCCTGCCGGGGCGCACCAGTGGCGGCCGAAGGACGGCGCCGGCGCGGGCACGGTGCCCGACGCACACGACGCGTCCAGGAGCCACGCCCCGACGATGCTGACGACCGACCTCTCGCTGCGGTTCGACCCGGCCTACGAGCAGATCTCGCGGCGCTTCCTCGCGGACCCCGCCGAGTTCGCCGACGCCTTCGCGCGCGCCTGGTTCAAGCTGACGCACCGCGACATGGGCCCGGTCGTGCGCTACCTCGGCCCGGAGGTCCCGGCCGAGACGCTGCTGTGGCAGGACCCGCTCCCCGCGGTGACGCACGAGCTCGTCGACGCCGCCGACGTCGCCGCGCTCAAGCAGCAGGTACTCGCCTCGGACCTGTCGGTGTCCCAAC